>JAEWKX010000130.1 GCA_023393575.1 Pseudomonadota bacterium | reverse complement strand
TTCACGGAGTGGAGCAGGATATCGGCGGATGCCAGCCCGCCACGGCGGGCGCGCACCGTCTCGTTGATCAGGCGATAGTAGACCGCGGTACTCTCGAAGCTCATGCCGCCGATCAGGCCGATACTTTTCATTGTTTTTCCCCTTCTGGACATTGCCGATAAGCTAAAGCGCCTTCGTATCGCGGTGCATGCAATCCTCAGCCTGTTAGGTCCCATCGGCGCACGCCTATTGCGGCCTGGTGCCATCCGATGCATCTTTCATGCAGGATAAGGAGCGGAGCCCAATGCTGGATCAGCGTGACCGGAAGATACTGGCTCTTCTGCAAGCGAATGCCGCAATGCCCATGGCGGAGGTGGCGGAGCAGGTGGCGCTTTCGCCGTCCGCCTGTTCGCGACGTATTCAGCGGCTGGAGGAAGCGGGATATATCCGCGGCAGGATCGCCGTGCTCGATCGGGAGCGCATCGGCGTGCCGACGACCGTCTTCGCGCTGATCAAGACCGCGCACCACTCCGACGACTGGATCGAGAAATTCCGCAAGGCGCTCAGTGACATTGGAGAAATCGTCGAGGCGCATCGGCTGACCGGCAGCTACGACTACATCCTCAAGGTCGTGCTGCCCCGCGTGGAGCATTACGACGTCGTCTACCGGCGGCTGGTAAAGCGCATCGAACTCTTCGACGTCTCGGCCTTTATCTCGATGGAAGTGCTTAAAAGCGGCGAGAGCCTGCCAGTTGACTACGCGTAGTCAGAGGCGGTTGGCGGCGACGGGAGCCCTCCGAGGCTTCAGACCATGAGGCAATCGTACCGCGTGCCGTGCCTATGACGACAACGAGCTGAGAGGAACCAGGCAAGGCACCTCCGGAGGCGCCTTGCCTGTCGTTATCCTCAGGCGTTGATGCTTGCCATGTCGATGACGAAGCGGTAGCGGACGTCGCTCTTCAGAACGCGTTCATAGGCTTCGTTGACATCCTGGATGTTGATCTTCTCGATCTCGGACACGATGCCATGCTGTCCGCAGAAGTCGAGCATTTCCTGGGTCTCCCTGATCGAACCGATGGTAGAGCCGGCAATGCTCTTGCGGCCCGGGATCAGCGAAAAGGCGTGAACCGGAACCGGGTGCTCCGGCGCGCCGACGACCACCATGGTCCCGTCGATCTTCAGGAGCCCAAGATACTGGTTCCAGTCGATTGCCACCCCTACGGTGCAGATGATCAAGTCGAAGGTGCCTGCGAGCTTCGTGAAGGTGTCGGCGTCGCTGGTGGCATAGTATTCCTTCGCGCCCAGCTTCAGCCCGTCCTCCTTCTTCGACAACGTATGGCTGAGGACCGTAATATCCGCACCCATCGCAGCGCCAATCTGGACGCCCATATGCCCGAGGCCCCCCATGCCGACGATGGCAACCTTCATGCCGGGTCCCGCTTTCCAGTGGCGCAGGGGCGAGTAAAGCGTGATGCCCGCGCAAAGCAGCGGAGCAGCTGAATCGAGCGGCAGGTTGTCCGGAATGGAGAGTACATAGTCCTCCTTCACGACGATATGGTCGGAGTAGCCTCCCTGGGTTGGCGTCTTTCCGTCCGCCTCGACGCTGTTGTAGGTGAGGACGAGGCCGGGCATGTACTGCTCTCGGTCGAGGTCGCGTGCGGCGCAGCCAATGCAAGAGTCGACAAAGCATCCGACGCCGACCTTGTCCCCCGCTTTGAACTTGGTGACGCGGGAGCCGACCTGCGTGACGACGCCAACGATCTCGTGCCCCGGCACGATCGGGTAGACGGCGTTGTGCCATTCGTTGCGCACCGTATGGATGTCGGAGTGGCAGATGCCGCAATACTGGATGGAAATCACCACGTCCTCCGAATTCGGTTCACGGCGCTCGAAGGTGAAGGGGGCAAGTGGTTTAGAGGCGTCGGTCGCGGCATAGCCTCGTGCGATAGCCATGGGAATCTCCATCTTGAAGTGAGGGAAACGGAAGATGGCACTTTGCGCGCGCAGGACAAGGGCGTCGTGCGAACCCGGGCCTCTATGGAGAGATCAATGGCGCGGCTGAAGCGCCTTGTCGTTGTTGCACTGTGCGATTTCGAGCTGCTTGACCGACAGGATCTTCGTAATCCGCTCGTCATTGTCGGTCTCCACCGACATGCAGACGCAAGAATAGCCGTAGGAGGGGCCGTTGATCTCGACGAATTCGCCTTCGGTCAGGTCGGGGATCAGGTCCATTCCTTCCGGAGCTTCGGGACGGTCGGGATCCTGCGTCATGATCGTCCAGGTCTTCTGGCTGTCTTCGAGCCACCAGTTGCGCGGCGTTGGATTGTCGAGCCAGCCGCAGCGCATCTCCGCTGCCCGGGACAGCGACGGGAGGAGAAGGCAGGCCGCAACAGCAACGGCGAATGTTTTGGTGGTGGATGTGATTATCATCGGTCCCGATCCCGTCGCGGCTGACTAGCTCCAGCAATGGATGCCCAGCAATGGATGCATTGAATCCTCTTGACTGGCAATGACGACTTCCCCATAAGAGCTTTTACGAACCGTACCGTACGGTACCATTTTGGAGTGAGTGTGTTGATTGCCGATGCAGGTCGGGTGCCGGAGTTTACGCCGCGCCAGAACGAGGTTCTGGAGCAGGCACTGCGTTTGCTGGTGGAGGGCGGTGACAAGGCGTTGACCACGTCGGGCCTGGCGCGGGCAGCCAACTGCTCGAAGGAAAGTCTCTACAAGTGGTTCGGCGATCGCGATGGTCTTCTGGCCGCGATGATCGCCCACCAGGCCAGCAAGGTTCGCACCGCCGAGCGCGGCAAGGAGCGCCTGACGGCGGAAAGCCTGCGCGACCATCTCGAACTCTTCGCCCGCGATCTGCTGGAGGTTCTTTCCGGCGACGTGTCACTGGCGCTCAATCGACTCGCGATCGGTCAGTCGAGCCGTGACGGCTCCAAGCTCGGCAAGCTGCTCGTCGAACACGGCCGGCGGCAGATCGACCGGCGCGCGATGGCGCTGATCGAGGCGGGCAAGCGCGCCGGCCTCCTGCGCTTCGACGATGCCGACGGCGCCTATCACACGCTCTACGGCCTGGTCGTGTCCGATCTGCATGTGCGCATGCTTCTCGGCGCGCCGGGGCTGAGGGATAATGCACGTCAGGCGGAGAGTGCGGTCAGCGCATTTCTCTCCCTCCACGGCATGCGACAGGAATCGGGGGAGGCGGTGCGCTTCTCCCTGGGACGATAAGCACCATCAACAACGTACACGCATAGGGAAGGAATATTACGATGCGCGTCTATTACGATCGCGATGCCGATCTCAACCTCATCAAGTCGAAGAAGGTCGCCATTATCGGCTACGGGTCCCAGGGCCGTGCCCATGCGCTGAACCTCAAGGATTCCGGCGCCCAGAATGTGGCGATTGCGCTGAAGGCCGGTTCCGCGACGGCCAAGAAGGCCGAAGCCGACGGCTTCAAGGTGATGACCGTTGCCGAGGCTGCCGGCTGGGCCGACCTGATGATGATGGCGACGCCCGACGAACTGCAGGCCGACATCTACAAGGCCGATATTGCCGGCAACATCCGCGATGGTGCGGCGATCGCCTTCGCGCACGGTCTCAACGTGCATTTCGGCCTGATCGAGCCGAAGGCTTCCGTCGATGTCGTGATGATCGCGCCCAAGGGCCCGGGCCATACGGTTCGCGGCGAATACCAGAAGGGTGGCGGCGTGCCGTGCCTCGTTGCCGTTCACCAGAACGCTTCCGGCAACGCACTCGAACTCGCTCTCTCCTACGCCTGCGGCGTCGGCGGTGGCCGCTCGGGCATCATCGAGACCAACTTCAAGGAAGAGTGCGAAACCGATGTGTTCGGCGAGCAGGTCGTGCTTTGCGGCGGTCTGGTCGAGCTCATCCGCGCCGGCTTCGAAACGCTGGTGGAAGCT
>JAEWKX010000096.1 GCA_023393575.1 Pseudomonadota bacterium | reverse complement strand
CGGCGTCGTGGCGGAAAAGCCGGTGCCTTACGCCTCTCCCACGATCCCCCCGCCGTTAACAACGACGACTGCACGCATCCCCACTCCGGTTAAAGCCGTCTCTGAAAGACGCGCCGCAATCGCCTGATCCGATTCGATCTGTTCTCCCTCCGGCCAGGGCGCCTCCGCCTCGGCCGGAGCCGCAGGAGTTTCCGGCAATCCAGCTGCATCCGCGACATCACCGTTCGGCCCTACGGAACATCCGACTCCTTCGCGGTAAGAGGCCTGGTTGGCAGCGAACACCCCGAGAAGCGCCGCCCGCACCCGGCGCGCTTGCCGGTCGACATCCACCTCCATCAGCCGCAGCAGCGGGTGGCCGGGAGCCTGCACATCGACCGCCAGAACCTCTTTCGGGTCACGGCCGGCAAGGAACACGTTGGAGCAGACGATCTTCGCCGTATAGCCCGCGCCGACCCGCAGCAGCGCGGGTGGCGCAAGTGCCAGCCAGGCGGCAAGCCCCGCAAGCAAGACAACCAGCAGCAAAACGAATGCGATCACGACCTGGCGTAGACGCTTCATCAGTAGACTCCTCCTCGTGCAACGTCATGCAACCAGCAAAGCGGCGGCGGCGAAAGCCCTGATCGCCGTTACGCACAAGTCGCGTCATCAATCTGTAGCAGAGGGCTTTTAAACGCCGGTGACATCACTGGTGGGGAAACGACCATGACCGAGATTGTTCATGACGCAGGCTACCTCCGCAACCGCAAGCTTCGCGACGCGTTGCTTCAGCACAAGGCGCTGAGTCGCAGCGGGCTTTCCGAACGGCTCTTTGGCCTTCTGTTTTCGGGGCTGGTCTATCCCCAGATCTGGGAAGATCCGGACGTGGACATGGAGGCCATGGCGCTCGGAAGCCATCACCGCCTCGTCACCATCGGTTCGGGCGGTTGCAACATGCTCGCCTATCTCGGTCGCGCTCCCCGCTCAATCGACGTGGTGGACCTCAACCCCCACCACATCGCGCTCAACCGGCTGAAACTCGCCGCCTTCCGGCACCTGCCGTCGCATGCGGATGTCGTGCGCCTGTTCGGAATGGAGCAGGTCCGCAGCAACAGCGCCTCCTTCGATTTCTTCCTCGCCGCCAATCTCGACGCCGCCACCCGCGCCTACTGGGAGCGCCGCAACCTGGCAGGCCGCCGGCGGATCGAGGTCTTCGACCGCAATATCTATCGCAGCGGCCTCCTCGGACGCTTCATCGCCACCGGCCATCTGCTTGCCCGGCTGCACGGCGTCGACCTGACGGAATTCGTGAAGGCCCGCTCGCTGCGCGAGCAACGGCTGTTCTTCGATGCGAACATCGCCCCGCTTTTCGACCGGCCGCTGATCCGCTGGCTGACCGGCCGAAAGAGCTCCCTCTTCGGCCTCGGCATTCCGCCCCAGCAATACGACGAACTCGCCCGCAGCAGCGACGACCGGACCATGGCGCCGATCCTGCGCCGGCGCATGGAGAAGCTGGCCTGCCACTTTCCCCTTCACGACAACTACTTCGCCTGGCAGGCCTTCGCCCGACGTTATCCGGCAAAACACGAAGGAAGCCTGCCCACCTACCTGCGGCCGGAGAACTACCTCGCGATCCGCGACCACGTGGACCGCGTCGCCGTCCACCATGCGAGCTTTACTGAGCTCCTGTCGAACAAGGCAGCCGAATCGGTGGACCGCTACGTCCTGCTCGATGCACAGGACTGGATGACGGACCAGCAGCTGGATGCGTTATGGTCCGAGATCGGCCGCACGGCCACAGCCGGCGCCAGAGTGATCTTCCGGACCGCAGCCGAGAAGAACACCATCGAGGGCCGCCTAGGACAGCATGTGCTGCGCCGCTGGGACTATCTCGGCGAGCGGTCGAGGGAGCTCAACCTGCGCGACCGGTCGGCAATCTATGGCGGCTTCCATATCTACGAGTTGCGCGGATGACGGAACTGCGCGGTGCGGCGGAGCCGATCGAATTCGACCATGCCGAACGGATGGACCGGATGTATCGCTACCAGCGGCACATCTACGACCTGACCCGCAAATACTATCTCCTCGGTCGCGACGGGGCGATCGAAAGCCTGCAGCTCGCCCCCGAAACCCGGCTGCTGGAAGTCGGGTGCGGCACCGGACGCAATCTCCTCAAGGCGCACCGCCTCTATCCCGGCGCCCGCCTCTACGGGCTGGATATCTCGGCCGAGATGCTCACCAGCGCGCGCCGGCTTTTCCGGGACGAGACGGCCGGCCCTCATCTCCTGCAGGCCGATGCGGCGAACTTTGAGGCGGCGGACTTCGGCATCGACGGCTTCGATCGCATCATGATCTCCTACGCGCTGTCGATGATTCCCGACTGGGAGGGTACCATCGATGCATCGCTGGCGGCGCTGGCGCCGGGCGGATCGCTGCACATCGTCGATTTCGGTCAGCAGGGGCAACTCCCGCGCTGGTTCCGCTCACTCCTTCGACGCTGGCTCGGCCGCTTTCACGTCACGCCGCGGGGGCGGCTGCGCGAAGCGCTCGAGGAGAGGCTGGAGCAAGCTGGGGCGGACATGATCTTCGAGGAGATCGGCGGCGGATACGCCTGGCATGCCATTGTGCGCAAGCGGACCTGACGCCCGACCCCTTGCCCTGACGCGGGTTTTGCGGCGTTATGGCAGGCAATGCTTCAGGATCGGCCGCGATTGGGGCTGACCAGCACACGGGATACCGATGCCAAGGCTTCTGATCGCGCTCTTCACGGCCATGCTTCTGCTCGGCGGATGCAGCGTCGGCGACTACGATTCATTCGAAACGGCTTCCATCGGCAAGCCTCGCTTCCGCGACAACGACCCCGTCGACTTCGGCGGCAGGCATCCGCATCGACACGATGTCCATGGCATCGACGTCTCCAAGTGGAACGGCGACATCGACTGGCAGGCGGCAAGGAAGTCGGGGGGCTCCTTCGTCTTCGTCAAGGCGACCGAGGGCAAGGACAGGATCGATGCGGCCTTCGAACGGAACTGGCGCGGCGC
>JAEWKX010000364.1 GCA_023393575.1 Pseudomonadota bacterium | reverse complement strand
CCGGTGCTTGTCCGTTCGGCTGCAGCGAAACGTGCGAGACGCGGCCGACATGCCAGAGCTGCGTGACGATCCTGCCGCCTTTGGCGTGGACCTCGGCGGTCACCTTCTTCCAACCTTCGATCGCCTGCGGCAGGTAGAGACCGGGGACATCCGCGTAGCCTTGGCCCTGCTGGGTAATCGGCGTGCCTTCGGTGATGATCAGCCCAGCGCTCGCACGCTGCTCGTAATAGGCGACATTGAGGTCGTTCGGGATGGCCTTCGGCGACCGGTTGCGTGTCAGCGGTGCCATCGCGACACGGTTCTGAAGCTCGATGTCGCCGATCTTGATGGGGTCGAAGAGACTGGTCATTGCAAATGTCCTTGTTGTCCTGGGAGGATACTGCGAGGTAGTCAGAGCCTCTTTGCGAGCTCAGCGAGAAAACGTTGGATGGCGGCTTCGTTGCGGCGGTAGAAGGACCACTGTCCGACGCGCTCCGTCACGACGAGCCCAGTCCGCTCCAAAGCGGCGAGGTGAGCTGAAACGGTCGATTGGGACAGCCCGCAACGCCGCTCGAACTGCTGGGCGCAGACGCCCATTTCAAGAGGATGGATCTGCGACGCAAAATGCCGATCGGGCTCCCGCAACCATTCCAGAAATTCCAAGCGCGTGGGGTGAGCCAGTGCCTTGAGGATTTCCAGGTTCGCCGTACAGGGGTCCATATCGTCCATGGACGATATATGGATCGTGAAAAGGCGATTTAAAGAGAGGAGGAAAAAGAAGGATCGGATTGCTCCCGGCCCTTGGTTGTGACGGTGGAAATCTGCACAGCGGAACCGCTGCAAGAGACCCGGGGCTGCCGCCCGCAGCCGACCTTGCGCGATACGGGAAGAAGTCGCGGTAAGGGGGATGGAACTGGACGAAAGTCAAAAAAAAGGGCCGCCGGATCGCTCCAGGGCCCTATAAGTGTGAAGGTCAAAAAACCTCCAGAGGGGAACAGCTGGTGCGGTGGAACTGGGAGGAAAGCCACCGTGTGCATCAGCTGTGTGCGATATGGTGGTTTTTTGTGCAGTGAGCAATGCATAAATGTGCACGACTGCCATGCATAAGGTGCAGGCCTGGCGGTCGTGCCCTTTTAGGCGCCAGAAAGCCCCTAGAAGTTCCAGTTTCGTGCCTTCGCGACGATGAAATCGCGGAAGACCTTCAGCTTGGCAGCGTTCTTTATCTCGTCGGGATAGCAGAAATACGTGTCGAAGGACGGGATGTCGGCCGCCAGCGGCAACTGGATGAGGCCGGGATCGCGTCCCACGATGTAGTCGGGCAGCACGGCGATGCCAATGCCGAGAAGGCATGCGCGCTTGATCGAAGTCTGGCTGTTGATCTGCAGATGCGGTGTGCGCGGGTTGTCGGACGACCGTCCTGCCGTCTCCAGCCAGTTGACGTCCAGCAGGTAGCTCGGGGCGGGTTCGCCGAAGGTGATGATCCGATGGGTGTCGAGATCCTCGATCGTGTGCGGCTCGCCGAAGCGGTTGATGTAGGAGGGGGCCGCATAGACATGCATGTGCACCGTGAACAGCTTGCGCTGGATGAGATCCGACTGCTGCGGCTGGCGGAGGCGTATGGCGCAGTCGGCGTGGCGCATATTGACGTCCAGCTCCTCGTTATCGAGGATCAGCTGGATCGACATCTCCGGGTAGAGCTGGAGAAATTCCTGGACCTTGTCGGTGAGCCAGCCCTGGCCGAGACCGACGGTGGTGGTGACGCGAAGCTTGCCGGAGGGCTTCTCGGTCGTCTCCGTCAGCTGCGCCTTGACTGTCTCGAGCTTCAGCAGGACGTCATGCGCGGTCCGGTAGAGGAGTTCTCCCTGTTCGGACAGGATCAGGCCGCGCGCATGCCGGTGGAAGAGCTTGACGCCGACATCCTGCTCCAGTGCGCTGACCTGGCGGCTGATGGCCGACTGGGACAGATGCAGCTTGTCGGCCGCATGGGTGAACGAACCTGCTTCCGCGGCCGCGTGGAAAATGCGCAACTTGTCCCAGTCGAGAGGTACTCCCATGCTATCTCGTCACTCCGCGGCCTGGACGATCGGCTGGATGCCGGCGAGATGGCGCTCGGCTTCGAGCGCCGCCATGCATCCCATGCCGGCGGCGGTGATGGCCTGCCGGAACGTATCGTCGGTGACGTCGCCTGCCGCGAAGACGCCCGGAACGCTAGTGGCGGTCGAATCGGGGGCCGTCCAGAGATAGCCGTTCGGCTTCATCCTGAGCTTGTCCTTGAAGAGTTCGGTGGCCGGTGCATGGCCGATCGCGATGAAGACGCCGTCGATCGTCTGTTCGCTCACCACTCCAGTGCGCGTGTCGCGCAGGCGTACGCCGTTGACCGACGGCGGCATCGGCGGCTTTGCCGGCTCCCCGGTGATCTCGGCGATCTCGGTGTTCCAGAGCACTTTGACATTCGGCCTCTGGAAGAGGCGCTCCTGCAGGATCTTTTCCGAACGGAAGCTGTCGCGGCGATGCACGACGGTGACCGACTTCGCAATATTGGACAGGTAGAGGGCCTCCTCGACGGCGGAATTGCCGCCGCCGACCACGATCACGTCCTTGTTGCGGTAGAAGAAGCCGTCGCAGGTGGCGCAGGCGGAAACACCGAAGCCCTGGAAGCGCAGCTCGCTCTCGATGCCGAGCCACTTTGCCTTGGCGCCCGTGGCGATGACGAGGGTGTCCGCCGTCCAGACGGCGCCGGAATCGGTCCTGACCGTGAAGGGCCGACGGGAAAGCTCGACTTCGGTGACGAGATCGTTGACGATCTCCGCCCCGACATGGACGGCCTGGTTGAGCATCTGCTCCATCAGCCAGGGACCCTGGATCGGATCGGCAAAGCCCGGATAGTTCTCGACATCCGTGGTGATCATCAGCTGGCCGCCCTGCTCCATGCCGGCGATCAGCACCGGCTTCAGCATGGCGCGCGCGGCGTAGATGGCGGCGGTATAGCCGGCGGGGCCGGAACCGATGATGAGGACTTCGGTATGACGGGCTGACATTGACTTTCCTTTCAGCGAGCCGATCGTCGCGCGGTCGCGCCCTTCTCATATAAGATCGGGATAACGATCTGCCGCTTTTGCCGCGACATTTAAGAGCGATCCATGCGTTACATCAAGGGCAGCCTTGCGTTAACAACAGATC
>JAEWKX010000365.1 GCA_023393575.1 Pseudomonadota bacterium | reverse complement strand
GCCTATGGCACGGTAGATCCAATCCGGATAGCCGATTACACGTTCGGTCAATAGGGCAAGGAAAGCGAGAAAGAGGTACATGGTGCCGATGGCATTCGAGGCTGGAATATCTGCTGGCAGTCCGCTTCAGCACGGCGGCAATCTCGCGCGGGCCCGTACGCTGTTTCCCGAAGCGCCCCGACCTTGGATCGATCTTTCCACCGGCGTCAATCCGCATTCCTATCCATATTCCCCAATACCAGCCAGTGCTTTCTCACGGCTGCCCGAAGTGGAGGCTGCAGAGCGGCTCAAGCAACGGGCGGCCGAGGCTTATGGCGCGCCAACGCCGGCCCACGTGGCGGCAGGACCGGGAACGCAGATCCTGCTGCCGATCGTGGCCCGTCTCGTCCGGCCGGGATCGTTTGCGGCCATCCTGTCCCCGACCTATGCGGAGCATGCCCGGGCCGCGCGCATGGCAGGCTATGACGTAAGGGAGGTCGAGGAAACAGACCAGCTGGCGGAAGCCGACCTCGCGGTAATCGTCAATCCCAACAATCCGACGGGTCGCACGATACCGAAGGCCGAACTTCTGGAACTGGCCGCCCGGATGCGACGGAAGGGTGGCCTTCTGGTCGTCGACGAGGCCTTTCATGATGTCTCGAAGCACCCCGGCTTGGCCGATGCGGTCGATGCCGGCGGATTGCTTGTGCTCCGGTCGTTCGGAAAGTTCTACGGGATGGCGGGTGTCCGTTTGGGCTTTGCGATCTCGCGTCCCGATATAGTGGCACGTATCGAAGGTGAACTTGGCCCCTGGTCCGTCTCGGGGCCGGCTCTTTACATAGCCAACGAAGCGCTGGCGGACCATATGTGGAAAACAGACATGCGGGAGAGGTTGCTCGGGAAGGCTAGCCGTCTCGATGCGCTACTGGCCGACAGGGGAATTGCCGTGGATGGCGGGACGTCGCTTTTTCGGTATATCCGACATCCGCAGGCCCAGATGATATTCGATGTGCTTGGGCGCAATGGCGTCTTCATCCGTCGCTTCGAGGATCGGCCGGAAGACTTGCGCATCGGGCTGCCAGCGGAGGATCAGTGGAGGCGCCTGGAACGGGCCCTGCAAGATCTCACCCTTTGAGATGCGAGCCGAAACGGTCGCGCCAGGAAGGTTGTGCCCCAGGTACGGGCAGGGCGGTCGCCTCGTAGATCCCACGCGCGACGGCGCGGGCCGTCACCAATGTCGCGAGGTGGAAAATTTCCATCAAAGACCGCATATCCGCGACCGATTTCGCGCCGGTTGCCGCCGAAAACATCGTATCGCCATCGAATGGAAGATGGGTGGGCAGGATGGCGCGCGCCAGGCCATCATGAGCCAGGAGCGACAGGCGATGGGCTTGGCTCTTCGTCAAGACCGCATCGGTAATTACCACGCCAATCGTCGTGGCCGTGATGTTCAACCCCTTGAGGTGCATTCCGCTATCAACGTCCGACGGGAATGGCAAACCACCGAACTCGTTATCCTGCTCGAACGGAGCAGCCCAGAAATGCGGGCCGTCGCCGATGGTGGCCGAGCCCAGCGCGTTTGCCGCAACCAGAGCGGCGACGGCGTGACCCGCCGAAGTCATGGAACTCGCCGAGCCCAAACCACCCTTAAGGGTGGCGGTCGTCGCGCCCGTACCGGCGCCCACGCTTCCGAGTTCGAAGAGGCCGGGACGGGCGGCCTGGAATGCCGCATAGCCCATCTCGCGATAGGGAGCGTGCAGACCCCAGTCCTTGTCGCCGCCGTTCAGCAGGTCCATCAGGATCGCCTGCGGCACGATCGGAACGCGTGTATCGCCGACCTGGAAGCCGCGGCCGATTTCGCGGAGCCCCGATTGCACGCCGCCGGCTGCATCGAGACCGAAGGCGGATCCGCCGGACAGGACGAACGCATCCACCGTTTCTACCGTCATGGACGGGTCGAGCAATGCGGTCTCCCGTCCTCCGGGAGCGCCGCCGAGAACGGTGCCGGACGCAATAGCCGGCCTATCAAAAACAATTGCCGTCACTCCCGAGCCGAGAGCGAGATCGGTGGCGTGGCCAACGGCCACACCTTCGATATCGGTCAGGAGATTGAGCGGCAGGCCCATTGCGTCAGATGACGTCGAACTTGACGCCCTGTGCGAGCGGCAAGGTGCGGCCGTAGTTCAACGTGTTGGTCGCGCGGCGCATATAGGCCTTCCAGGCAGCCGAGCCGGATTCACGCCCGCCACCGGTTTCCTTTTCGCCGCCAAACGCGCCGCCGATCTCGGCACCGGAGGGGCCGATGTTGACGTTGGCGATACCGCAATCCGATCCGCGGTCGGAGATGAAGGTTTCCGCCTCGCGCATGTCGTTGGTGAAGATCGACGACGACAAGCCCTGGGGTACGTCATTGTGAAGTCGAAGCACCTCCTCGAAGTCCGCGTACTTCATCACGTAGAGGATGGGTGCGAAGGTTTCTTCCATCACGGGGCCGGTCTGAGACGGCATCTCCACGATTGCAGGGCGGACATAGCAC
>JAEWKX010000315.1 GCA_023393575.1 Pseudomonadota bacterium | reverse complement strand
CCGCGCGCGGCCGGTTCTCCCGCGCAGGCGAAGCCATGGGGCCGGAACTGGCCGGCGTCGCGATCGATGTGTGCTGCTTCGAGAAGGGGCTGGAGACGGTGGAGCGGGAGCGCCAATGGCCCGTCCGCTCGGCCAAGCTGATGCTGCGGACCGCGCTGCTGGCGCTTGCCCGCCACTACGCCCCGCCGCCGCGCGAGGGCCGCCACAGCTCCCATCACTGGGGGGCGGAAGGTTACCGGCCGATGCTGTGAGAACGCATTCGGCTGCCCGCCCTGAAGGACATCACCTCCACCATCTCCCGACCGTCGTGCGCGGGAGGCTGGCGGTTCCGGCCGGGCGGGGTGGGCGGTGCAGGGATGAAACCGGGAAGAGCACCGGATGATTGAACCGGCGCGATCGTGATCCCGCGCTCACGCAGCCGTCTTCAGGCGCGCCTCGTCGCGGATGCGCTTGACCATCGAGCGCAGCCCGTTCGCCCGCTGCGCGGAGAGGTGCTCCACCAGGCCGATCCGGTCGAAGATTTCGATCGCATCGGTCTTTGCGATCTCGGAGGCATGCTTGCCCGAATAGACGGCCAATACGATGGCCACGAGGCCGCGCACGATATGGGCGTCCGAATCACCCTCGAAGGTCATCACCGCGTCGGCGCCGCCGCCTTGCTCGTGGCTGACGAGCCAGACCTGGCTGGCGCAGCCCTGCACCTTGTTCTGCGCCGTACGCTTGTCCTCCGGCAGCTCCGGCAGTGCCTTTCCGAGCTCGATGACGTAGCGGTAGCGGTCCTCCCACTCGTCGAGGAAGGCAAAGTCGTCGATGATCTGTTCGAGCGTCGCCATCGGGTGCTCCATGCTGTCTCGCCTGCATATAGGAAGGATTGGCCCCGGCGTGAACAGAAAAAAGGCCGCAAGGCAGGAAACCTTGCGGCTCGGCGGGAGCGCCGAAGTCTGGGCAGGCAATCAGGCGGGACATGAACCCGGCGCAAGAGATGGGAGGCCGGAGGTCGAGGATCGAAGGTCAGGGATTGGCCGGCCGCGTCTGCGGAAGCGGAACGGTGCCGGTCGGGATCGTGCCGGTGGAAAGGCTGTCGGCGGCCTGGAGCTTTTCGGGCATCGGCTGCGGATCGGCAAGTTCGGCGATGGCCGGCGCCTCGTCGGCGAATTGCTGGTCGAGCAGTTCGAAGGCCACGCGGGCGCCTTCCTTGGCGCGCTGGCCGAGCGCCGAGACCGTCTCCGCACCCTTGATGCAGACGTCCGGCTTCTCGATGCAGATCGCGCTGAGGTACTGATAGGCCTGGGCGGCGGCGCCGACGGCGTCCTGCACCTGGAACTGCGAGGCCGCTTCGGTTTCCGCAACCGGCCGGCTGCTGAAATAGGAAAGCACCACGAGTACCAGTGCAAACCAGACGCTGCCCTTGATCAGAAACCACATTTCCCTGTCCACCACTCGTGAATGTCCGCCGCCGGGTTCCTCCCGGTCGTGGTGATGACCCTAGATTGGGGAAGCGAATCTCCCTTTGACAAGACCGTCGGCTTTTTCGGCGAATTTATCTAAAATGCGATCTTTCCCGTTTTCGGACGATGGCCGGAGGCATTCACCTCAAATCTTAGCATCCGCTGTTAAGCATAATTGCGGCGGCGCCCCGCAAACCGCCGGACTTTGCGGCGGACGACCCTGCCACAATCGTTAACGACATCGGAAAAATTAAAGCAATTCCACCGCTTACGCCTCGTTAACCACAAACGGAGAAGCCTTGCCGAAAGCGTCCCGAATTGGGAAACGGGCCTGTTCCGGGCTGGCGGCGCAGCCAACTTTTATCCTTTCCTTAAGCCGCCCGACCGTATTGTCGGAGGGTAATTCAAGCGTCAGGGTATTGCGTGCGCACCATCAGGAACATGGCTGGAAAGGCGGTCGGCGAGATCGATCGGGCTGCCGGCCGCTGGCTGGAAGGCCTCGGCCAGCCGGAGCAGAACCGTGCCCGCGATGTCGTGCGCCTGCGTGTCCTTTCCATCGGCGCGCTTGCGGCGGCGGCGGCCACGCCGGTGGCTCTCAGCCCGGTGCTGCCGCTCTCCCTCGCCCTGCCGGTCGGTGCCACGGGTGCTGCCGCTCTCTTCCTTTCGGTGGTCGCGGCGATGTTCTCGACGGCACGCCAGCCCCTTCCGCCGCGGCCCGGCATCTCCGCCGACAGCCTCGTCTTCGACGCATGCCCCGGCCTGTCGCTGCTCCTGGATCCCCGCGGCACCGTCACCCGGTGCGGCGGCCGTGACCGGACAAGCTTCCCGGCCGCCCTGCAGGACGCCTGCGGCCAGCGCCTCGCCGAACTCGTCCATGTGTCCGACCGCATCGCGCTCGTCCATGCCCTCGACACGCTGCGGCAGGGTGCCGACGCCGCCTCCGCGGCGGTGCGGGTCCAGGGTGTCTACAGCGCGTCGGAGGGACGGCAGTTCCTGCATCTGGGCCTGGAAATGACCGCCCTGCGCGGCGACGGCGGTGAACTGGAAGCCGTCTTCGCCCAGATGCGCGATATCTCCGCAGAGGAGGCCCTGCGCCAGGAGGCGACCGACCGCGTCTCGGAGGCGCGCTCCGCGCACGAGGCGAAATCGCGATTCCTTGCCGCCGTCAGCCACGAGCTGCGCACGCCGCTGAACGCCATCCTCGGCTTCTCCGACGTGCTCGCCGGGGAATATTTCGGCCGCCTCGAGACCGACCGGCAGAGGGAATATGTCGGCCTCATCCGCCAGTCCGGCGCCCATCTCCTGTCGCTCGTCAACACCATGCTGGACATGAGCAAGATCGAGGCGGGACGCTACCAGCTCATCGCCGAGCCCTTTGTGGTCGGCGAAGTGGTGGAGGCCTGCCGCGCCATGCTCGACCTGCAGGCGAAGGGCAAGGGCGTCACGCTCACGGCACGCACGGCCAAGGGCCTCGGCGAGGTCGTCGCCGACCGGCGCGCGGTCAAGCAGGTGCTCATCAACCTTGCGGGCAACGCGGTGAAGTTCACCGAAGGTGGCGGCATCGTGACCATCGATGCGGTAAGGTCGGGTCCGGATCTCGTCCTCACCGTCAGCGATACCGGCATCGGCATCCCGGCCGACAAGCTCGAATTCCTCGGCCAGCCCTTCATGCAGGTGCAGGACGATTACACGCGCGGGTTCGAAGGCACGGGCCTCGGCCTGTCGCTGGTGAAGGGACTGGTTGCATTGCACGGCGGCCGGCTGCATATCGGCAGCAGGGCGGGAGAGGGCACGGTGGTCACCGTGACGCTTCCCGCCGACGGCAGCGGCATCCCGGCGCCGGGAGACGAAGGCGAGGCTTCGCCGGTCGAATTCCCGCCGCGCCTGCCGGCTGCCGCACCGTCGACCATGAAGGCCGGACAGGACAGAGAGAATGACGACGCCGCGAAAGCGAAAATCGCCTAACAGGAAGAAACAGGTCCAGGAAGCAGGCGTCCTGTCCCGGCTCTTCTCGGCGGCGGGGCGGACGGCGGCGCGCCATCCGCGCATCGTTGTCGGCGTCTCGACCTTCACGATCGTGTTCGGCTTCGTGGCCGCCAATGCGCTGTGGTACCAGCCCGGCACCCATCCTTCGCCCTTCCTGGTGACCCGCGACCCGCAGGATGCGAACGGCATCGCCGGCTACCGTCCTTCGCGGGCCGCCCCGCCGCGGGAGGTGACCACCTTCAGGATAGAGCGCGAGCAGCCGGCGGGTGACGAGCAGCCGGCGCCGGCCGTCGTGCCGTCGAGCGGCCAGCCGGCCATCGTGCCGCAGCGCGAGCTGGTCGCCGAGGTCCAGCGCCAGCTGATGCGCCGGGGGCTTTATCAGGGTACCGACGACGGCGTGATGGGGCCGCAGACGGCGGCGGCCATCCTTTTCTTCCAGGAAGCCGAGGACCTGCCGCAGACGGGGGAGGCTTCGCCGGAACTGCTTGCGGCCTTGCAGGCAAGGCCCGCGGCCTCGGCGGAGGGAGAGCTCGCCTCGGCCGAGGCCGTCTCTCCGCAGGTGGTCGCCGTTCCCGCCATGCGGCCGCGCGAAGACGTCAGCGCCGCGGTGGAGGATCCCGTCGCCGCGGCGATCCGCGCCTCGGAAAAGGCTGCCGGCGCCGCGCGGGGTGCATCGCCGCGGCCCGCGCCCGCCCGCGATGTCGCTTCCGGCATTCCCGTCTCCAGCGACCTGGTGGTCCAGATCCAGCGCGGCCTCTCGAACATCGCCTATACCGACGTCACCGTGGACGGGGTGGCCGGCGCGCAGACGAAGGCGGCGATCCGGCGGTTCGAGAAGCATTACCGTCTTCCCGAGACCGGCGAGCCGAACGAGATGGTGCTGAAGAAGCTGAAGTCGATCGGCGCCCTCTGAGGCTTTCGCACGCGACGCTGAAGGGAAGATCCCATGCGCATCCGGTCCGACATCTTCGTTTCCGCCCTGGTGCGGCGGGTCTTTTCCGCCGGCGGCTTCGCGGCGGTCGAGCGGAAGGGAGCGGAGGCGGCGGGTGCCGTCTTCATCCGCCAGCGCTTCCGCGACGGCACGGAGACGGTCTACGCGCCGGCGCCGCAGAATTTCTTCGAAGACGAGCAGAAGGCGACCGAGCGCCGGTTCGAAAGACGCCTGGATCGTGTCGCGCCGGACATGGCGATGGAACTCCTCGTCCGCGAAAGCCGGTTCGACGGCGACCTGTGGGTGGTCGAACTGGAGACGGACGAGATCGAGGGGCTGTTTGCCGTCGTCGATCCCGGCTGACCGCGTCAGCCCTGGCGACGCAGCGGCGTTGCCGAGCGCAGGGGCCGCACCGTCCCCGAAGAGACCTCCGCGGTCTCCTTTGCCGGCATGGCGAACTCGCTCTCGCGGTGGATGGTGTAGCTGTCCGCCCGCCGCCAGGCCTCCACCCGGCGCCCGCATTGGTCGGCATCGAGACCGTTCCACAGCATCGTGCCGCGGGTGGTGCCGCCGGTCTCGTCGCCGAGGTGCGAGTAGAAGCGCTCCAGCACGCAGACCCCGTCGGCCTTGCCCATGCCGAGCGCCTTGAGCGTGGTGGCCAGCTGCTGGCCGGAAATATCGAGCAGGATGCGCTCGGCCAGCCACCGGCTTGCCGAGAGGCAGTCGGCAAGCGTGGTCGCGAACATGCCGCCGTCGCGGCTGCGGGCGAAGCGGACCAGCAGCGCCTCCTGGACCGGGCTCAGCGTCCTTAGCCCGAGGCGGTCGTCTTCCGTGCGATGAACGTGGTTGGCGAGCGTCCTGATGCGCTGGCGCAGCTCTTCCTCGCGCCAGCGCCGCTCCGCCTCCTGGGCCGCGGCGGCCGAGGGGGAGGCGGACGTCCCGGCGATCTCCGTCCTGTCGGCGGCCTGTGCCGTCGGCCGGTCCTGCCGCAGGCTCACCAGCGCGTCGATGACCCTGGGCGACAGGTTCTCGCGGCGCACGATGGCGCGCGCATGGGCGGCCCCTTGCGTACGGGCGACCGCGATCAGCGTCTCGTCGTCGAGGCAGGGCGAGGAGGCGAGGAAGGGTGCTGCGACCGCGATGGGCTGGCTGGCGATGAAGAAGGCGACGGTGGTCGGTACGGTCCGGCTCTGCGAGAGCGCGGCCACCGCCTGCCGGCGTGCCTCCTCGCTGGAGGCGACGAAAAGAGGGCCGAAAAGTTCTGCGAACTGTCTCAGTTCCGAGCGGGAGGGGTGCGGCAGCGCCTCGAAGCTGGTCACCGTGGCCATCAGAACCACATCCTTCCTGCGCATGGCCGAGGGCCTTTCAAGATCTCGAAACTGGTCCGTCACGGCCACACTCACAAAACGCAAAACAACCTGTCGCGGCACCAAACTCCGGTGCCGTCGCCGCCGTCGCGGCACCCGGCACCCGGCACCCGGCACCGATGACGGGCCGCCGCCGGGGTCGTCCTGTCTCCCGGCATGCCTGTCCGTCATGGTAAACCGGACGGTAACGGGTCACGGTTAATGCGCGGTGAAGATGTCCTGCACCGGCACAGCGCTTTGCGCCGTCTCACGG
>JAEWKX010000282.1 GCA_023393575.1 Pseudomonadota bacterium | reverse complement strand
CCTGTGTCGCGACGTGCAGGTCCTGCGACGAGATGATGAGCGCGGTGACGACCGGAACCCACTGATCCAGAACAGCATCATCACGCGCCGAGGCGGCAAGCAGCAGTTGCCGGTCGATGTTACGCCTGAGGGCGGCCAATGCGTCCCGGTCTCGGCGTACGGTGGCGATCAAGACCTCGCTACCGACAAAGTCGGCGCCGTCGAGCAGGCGTTCTAGCGCGGATGCTAGTGCTGCGTCGCTGCGCCGGCGAAGCCCGGCGATCCGAGCGACCGTGTTCGGGTCGGCGGACGAGACGTCCGCCAGCGCCGTGTTTATGATCCCGCGTTCCGTCGCGAGCGACCCGGCACTGGCCAGGAAGAGGTCGCCTATCTCGGCATTGTATTGCATGGCGCGTGCGCTACGCATCGTATCCCATGCCGCGAGCAAATTGGCGGAGGTAGCAAACAGCAGGCAGACCACGAAGACCGCCATGATGGATAGAAGCAGGGCGCGGATCGTCAGCGAGGTCCGGCGGTCCTGCGCCGGCACGCCACCGTCTATCCCAGGGATCGCGAAAACACCTTGGCTTTTCACTGGACTTTCCTTCAGTGGTCGGAGTGTCGGCATGCCTGCCCGGCGCGACGCAGGAGCTATGCGATCTTCCGGATTGACCGGGATCCATTATCTGTCACGGCAAAGCCCGTACCCGAGCCCGGTGGAAACCGACTCTCCGGTGAGGGCGCGGATAGAACTCAGAACTCCGTCCAGCTTTCGCGCGTAACAAGTGCTGCGCCATCGCGGGCGGCAAGCCTGACCGGCCGCTCGCGACCGATTGCCGGCGCCGAAGCAGGTACGGAAGCTGCCGCCGGCGAGGCCGCGCCGTGCGAGCGAACGAGCGCGTCGCCGAAGCGGAATTTCGAGACCAGCTCGTTGAGAGCGGCCGTTTCTCCCGCCAGACCGTGACAGGCAGCCGACGACTCCTCGACCATGGCGGCATTCTGCTGTGCGCCCTGGTCCATCTGGTTGACCGCAGTGCTGATCTCCTGCAGGCCGATCGATTGCTCGCGCGCCGCCTCGACAATGGCCGACACGTGCCGGCTGATCTCCTGGACCTCGGCGATGATCGAACGCAGCGTGCCGCCGGTCTCGCCGACCAGACCGACGCCGGCCTTGACCTGGTTGGCCGAGGAGGTGATCAGGACCTTGATCTCCCGGGCCGCCTCGGCCGAACGCTGGGCGAGTTCGCGCACTTCCTGCGCCACCACCGCGAAACCCTTGCCGGCATCGCCTGCGCGCGCCGCCTCGACGCCCGCATTGAGAGCAAGCAGGTTGGTTTGGAAGGCGATCTCGTCGATGACACCAATGATCTTGCCGATGGCGTCGGAGGAATTCTCGATCGCACTCATCGCCTCGACCGTCTGTTCGACGACGGCTCCCGACCGCTCGGCTTGCTTGCGCGTCCGCTCGACGAGTTCCCCCGCCTCGTTGGCACGCCGGCTGGCATCCTTGACGGCGGTGGTGATCTCCTCGATCGCCGCGGCAGTCTCTTCGACGGAGGCCGCCTGCATCTCGGTGCGCTTGGCGAGGTCGCTGGTGGCTACCCGGATCTGCTCGGCACCGGAGCGAATGGCCGCCGCATTGCCGCCGACGGCGCGCAGCGCTTCCTCGAGCCTCTCGGCGGACTGGTTGAAATCGATCCTGAGCTTGTCGAGCGTGTCGGCGAGCGGCGTCTCGATGCGATGTCCGACATCGCCATCGGCGAGATGACCGAGCGCCGTGGCAAGTGTGTTCATGGCATGGGCGAGTTTCTCAGCCTCGGTCGCCTTCTGCGCCTCGCGCTGGCGCCGCTCCTCCTCGGTCAGCCGGCGGCCCTCCTCGGCTTCGGCTTCCAGGCGACGGTTGGCAAGGCCCGCTTCGCGGAAGATCTCGACGGCCCGTGCCATTTGGCCGACTTCGTCCTGGCCTTCGACCGACGGCACCGCGAGATCGAGATCACCGGTGCTCAGCCGCGACATGACCACGGTCAGCGCGTGGATCGGGCGGGTGACGCGGGTCACGACGATCCAGAAGGCGAACATGCCGAGCATGACGGCAATTGCCAGGACGGCGGAACTCGCCACGAAGCCGTTGAAGCCTCTCGCCTCGACCTGGGCGGCATAGTTGCTGGTCGCCGCGCCGAGGACATCGGAGAGCGCAAGCAGACTGTCGATCGCACGGGTTGCAGACGACACCCACTCGTTGGTGTCCACCGGATAGGGGCGACCGTCGGCGCTGGCCTTGTAGACACTCTCGCGCAGGGCGCCGAACGTGCCGAAGAACTCCGATTTGGCAGCCGCGATGGCGGGAACGACGACCGGATCGGCGAAGGACCGGCTCGCATAGACCTCGATCGATGCCCAGGATTGCTCGAGCCGGCCGCGGTATTCGGCCAGTGTGGCAAGGCTCTGGTCGTCGATGTGCGCCTGGCCGGCAATCATGCCGCCAACCATCGCGCGCTCGCGTCCGGCATATTCGCTGACCACCCACATCGCCTGCCTGAGATCGAGCATGATCTGGGTGCGAGCGAGCGCCGTGGCCGGCACTTCCTGCGCGGCGATGCGCAGATCCTGAGACGACATGATGAGCGCGGTTGCCGCCGGCACCCATCGGGCCAGAATGTTGCTGTCGCGCCCGGAGGCCGGGAGCGGCAATTGCCGGTCGATGTCGCGCCTGAGTGCTATCAGCGCGTCGTGGCCCTGGCGGACGCTCGCGGTCAGTGCGTCCCTGCCGGCGAAGTCGACACCGTCGCGCAATTTCTTGAGCGCCGAGGTGAGCGCATCGTCGCCGCGCCGGCGGAGTTCCGCTATCTTCGCGATCATATCCGGATCGGCGGCGGAGGCCGCCGCCAGAGCGGCGTTGGTGATACCGCGCTCTGCCGCGAGCGATCCGGCGCTCGAGAGGAAAAGATCGCCTATCTCAGCATTGTGCTGCATGGCTCGCCCCGAGCGCATCGAGTCCCATGCCGACAGAAGATTGGCGGAGGCGGCATAGAGCAGCCCGACGACGAAGGCCGCCACGATGGACAGGAGCAGGGTGCGTATGGATGGCGAGATGCGTCGGCCCCGTTTCGGTATGCGCCGATCAGCCGTGTGCGTCGTGGAAACACTGTGGGTATTCATCGCGTTTTCCTTCAGTGGACGTGAATGAAAGATCGTCGTTGCGGGAAGCGGGCACGGGCTCTCGGCCTCCGACGCAGCGGAGAGAGGATGGTCGCTGTTGTCTTGTCGGTGGGAACGGCCCCTATGGAACGGTAGCGGCCCTGGCAATCGGTGGAGGGATTGGCACGATCATCTCCTGATCTTCCTGCCGGGCAATCCGCGCCGGACTTTCCGACAGGCAAGTGTCCGGCTCGTATTTCTATGTACGGTACCGTATATAGTCTAGGTTAATCAGTGTTTAACGCGGCTCGTGGCCGGGAAATCCGGCAGAAAAACGAGAAAATTCCATCTCTCGCATGGTCATCCTATGCTCTCGAAGTCGTTTTTCCGGAATTCCACTCCGAAACATCTCGCTTTGCCTGGACAAACAACCGCGCTGCATTTGTCTCGGTGCTCTCCCGCTGCTTGTCGGTAGTCATCACGTACGATAAATCGATGTCATCTTCGTCCGGGGGGCTGGTTAGGTGAATATCCAGGTCGCGCCATCAAGCGTTGCCGCCGTCTCGACATGAGGTGGAGGGTTCGCGAATGCGAATTGCCCGGTATTCGACAGGCAACGGCGCCGGAAGCGGCCCACATATACTCGGTCAAAAATTCCACCTGGCGAAAGGGGACGATATCTCGGATCCGGCGTCAGGCTGAAAAAACCGTCGGCTGATCGCCATCTGATCCACATTGCGAGAGCATCAACACGTTCCAGGATCTTATCGAACTCCCGCTCCTTGCGCGGTGGCATATGGTCGATAGAACTCTTCATCAAGGGCGGCAAGAATCCGCGGCCTGGTGAGGCCGCCATCCCGGTTTCCAGTTCCTGTCGTGAGGACAGCGTTGCTTCTGTGGTGGTATAGGCCAGTGTTTCCGGTTGAGCTGGCTCGCCGATTTCAGGAATGACAGCTGGAGTGTGATGTCGTTGCTCGCCATCCTTGCCGATGATTTGACAGGAGCATTGGACGCGTCTGCGCCCTTTGCCGCCAGAGGAATGCATGTGGAAGTGGCCTTGACTGTCGAGGCGATCGACGAAGCTCTTCAAGCCAAACCGGCCGTGCTCGCGGTCAATCTCGGATCGCGTGAACTGGAGGTCTCTGTTGCTCGCGACAGAACGGTTGCAGCTCTTGGCGCGCTTCCGCCCGCGACGCCGTTGTTCAAGAAGATCGACTCGCGGCTGAAGGGGCATATAGCAGCAGAACTCGATGTCACGCCTTTCGAAACCGCGTTGGTCGCACCGGCAATACCGAGTTTCGGGCGTATCGTTAGACAGGGGCTTGTCCAGGGATTCGGGATAACAAGCCCGATCTCCATTCGCGAGTGTCTTGGCCGGCATGCGGAACGGGCGACGGTGCCCGACACGCTCACGCAGGACGACCTGCATGCCTGGGTCGGGAGGTCGGATGCCGCACGCTTTGATCTTCTCGTCGGCGCCCGGGGGCTGGCAGAGGCGTTGGCCGACACGATGACAGACGGGGCGACCGCTCAGCTTGCGGAACTGCCAGGGGGCGCGGCGCTTTTCGTGATAGGCTCTCATGACCCAATCACGCTTGCCCAGGTTGAAGAACTTCGAGGAGCATTCGAAGTCGATTATCTGGCTGCGCCCAACGGCGAGGTTTCACACACGATGCCGGTTACCGGCGCCATCACTGTGGTGCAGGCTGTTCCGGCCGCGATGGCCGCCGACCCGCTGCAGGTATCGCGCAGGCTCGCCAAGGCCGTCGTGCCTATGGTGAGCAGGACCGTGTCGACTCTGCTTCTTACCGGTGGAGCAACCGCCGAGGCCGTCATGGAGGAAATGGGAATAAACCGTTTCCGCCTGGTCGGTGAATGTCTCCCCGGATTGGGCCTGGCGCATGCCCGGGGACTTTGCATCGTCACGAAATCCGGGGGATTTGGAACCCCCGATACCCTGATCGGGGTCGCCGCCAAGATTTGCGTGCGGTAGCAGTCGAGGAGCCATCGACTGGCTGAGAGGAAGTCAGGCTTGCTCGGAGCGACCGGCCACCAGCTTGCGCGCATATGCAATGGCGGAGTTCATGTTGTTGTGGTTGGCAATGCCCTTGCCGGCAATGTCTAAGGCGGTGCCGTG
The DNA here is from genome assembly GCA_023393575.1 of Pseudomonadota bacterium. Lineage (GTDB taxonomy): Bacteria > Pseudomonadota > Alphaproteobacteria > Rhizobiales > Rhizobiaceae > Neorhizobium. Next base: position 2,703 of record JAEWKX010000282.1, on the reverse strand, counting down.
GTCCACGGAGGTTCGATCTATCGGCAGGCTTACGGAGACGTTCACGGCCGTATCGAAAGCGACGAGCTTGATCGGGATATGTCCCTGGTCGTGATACTGGGCCACGACCAGGTCGAAAGCACCGGAATAGGCGCGGTAGAACACGGTGTCGGCCGATATCGGGCCATGGGCGTCGATGCCCTCGGCGCGCGCAGCGGCGACGGCGGGGGCGATCTGGTCATCGTCCTCCGTACCGAAGAGCCCGTTCTCGCCGCAATGCGGGTTGATGCCCGCGACGGCGATCCTGGGGGAGGCGTAGCCGACGCGCCTGAGATGCGCGTCGCCCGCTCGAATCGTCGCGAGCACGCGCTCCGTAGTCGCGCGACGGATCGCCTCCTGCAGCGAGACATGGGTCGATACGTGAATGACCTTCAACCGTTCGGACGCGAGCAGCATGTAGGCGGCTTTAGATCCGGTGAGACTGCGCAGCATGCCGGTATGGCCGTCATAGTGGTGGCCGGCACTGTTCAGTGCCTCCTTGTTGATCGGTGCGGTGACGATGCAGCCGATCACACCCGCTTGGGCGTCGCGCACGGCCTTCTCGATGAAGCGGAAGGACGCGTCGCCCGAGACCGGGCCGAGTTGCCCCCAGGGGAGCGGCGCCCCTTCGAGCGGAAGATCCACGACGTGGGCTGAAAGATCGAGGTCGATGTCGAGCACCGCGCGAGCCGCCTCCAGTGTCGCAAGATTGCCGTAGACCCGGGTCCTTTCCCGTTCTGCCGGTGACATGTCGGCAAGTGCGCGCACGGAGATTTCCGGGCCGACGCCGCAGGGGTCGCCCATTGTGATGCCGATGATGTAGCTCATGAAGATCTCCGTTCCTCAACGCTTCCCGGCCGAGAGCGGGACGGCATTGCGATGGCCGTAGGTGATGCAGACAGGATGCGTTAATCCACCGGGCCGCTGCGCAGTCCGGATAGGACATACTCTTGTTCGGCCCGTCAATCGGTTCCTTGGGAACTCGTTGCCCATTCGCAAAGAATCAAAGTGGCCGACGATCTCCTTTACCGATTCCCGCCGGAGCGGGGGGAGGGGGGCGGCGTGTGCGGCCGCCGCGGACCGGCCCGCACCCGCCGGTTACACTTTGTAAGCAGGCTCCTTTTGACCCCGCCAAGATCGTCCTCGATTGCACGGGAACTCCCGGGTACCTGTTAGTGCCGTGCCGCCGAGATCAGGCGAGCGAGATCGCTTCGCGTTCCCAAGCCTCGTTGCGAGCGCCCTTGTAGGCGGTCACCTCAACCTCAACGAGGTAGATTTCCGAAGCCAGGGTGCCGGCGGTGATGGTCACGACCGGGTCGATGCCGCGGAAAACGTCACCCCAGTGGTCGAGCAGTTCCTGATGGTGCTCGCGGTTGGGAATGTAGATGCGTGCGCGCACGACATCCTGAAGATCGGCACCTGCCGCCTGCAGCGCCTTCTGGATGTTGTGGATGGTCATCTTCATCTGCTCGAGCGGGTCGCTCGGCATTTCCTTGGTCGCATGGTTGCGGCCAGCCGTATTGGAGACCAGCACCCAGTCGCCGATCACGATGGCGCGGCTATAGGAATATTTCTCTTCATAGGCAGAATTGGACCTGATCTTTTTCAGCATTTTTCTCTCTTGGCGTTGGGAGGATTGCGCCAGCGGTCTTCCCGATGGCGCGGATCGGCGAACGGATCGCTCGCGCCTAGGTGGCGATATAGACGACGTGGGTTTCGGTGAACTCGTAAAGCCCGTGCTTGCCATCGGCGCCACCGATGCCGGACTTGCGGCGGCCCGCATGAAAGCCCTGCATCGCCTCGAAATTTTCACGGTTGATGTAGGTTTCGCCGAACTTCAGCTCGCGCGATGCCTTCAGCGCTGCGGACAGGTTGCTGGTATAGATAGAAGAGGTCAGGCCATACTCGGAGTCGTTCGCCAGCGCGATAGCCTCTTCGAGGCTGTCGACTGCCTGAACCGGCAGAACGGGGCCAAACGTCTCGCGACGCATGATGTCCATATCGGCAGTGGCGTCGATCAGCAGGGTCGGCTCGTAGTGGAACCCTCTGCGGCCTTCCGCCTTCTTGCCGCCGGTGACGACGCGGGCGCCCTGCTTGCGGGCGAGGTCGACGGCAGCGGACACCTTGTCGAATCCTGCCTGGCTGATGAGCGCGCCCATCTCAAGCTCGGTTTCGGCCGATGGATCGCCGTAGCGCGTTGCTTCAAACAGCGCAGTTAGGCTCTCGACCAGGGCGTCATGCACCTCGCGCTCGACATAGACGCGCTCGGCGCAATTGCAGACCTGACCGGTGTTGATGACACGCGAGTCGTAAATTGCTTTGGCTGCGAGATCGAGATCGGCATCCTTCAACACAATTGCCGGAGCCTTGCCGCCAAGTTCGAGATTGACGCGCGTGAGGTTCTTTCCGGCGATCTGCATGATATGCGAGCCGGTACCAACGGAGCCGGTGAAGGTGATGAGGTCGACGCCCGGATGCGCAGCCAGTGCTTCGCCGGTGGTGCGGCCACGGCCGCCGACCAGGTTGAACACACCTTTCGGGAGACCGCATTTTGCGGCGAGCTCTGCGAAGATGAACGCGTTGATTGGCGTCTCTTCGCTCGGCTTGATGACGATGGTGTTGCCTGTCACGAGGGCCGGAGCCAGCTTTCGGGCGATGAGGAAGAACGGGAAGTTCCACGGCAGG
>JAEWKX010000275.1 GCA_023393575.1 Pseudomonadota bacterium | reverse complement strand
GCGATGGGCCGGTGGTCGCATTTCTCGGCGAGTATGATGCGCTTGCCGGCCTCAGTCAGAAGGCGGGTGTCACCCGCCACGACCCCGTCATGCCCGGTGCCAATGGCCACGGCTGCGGCCATAACCTGCTGGGTTCGGCCTCCCTTCTTGCCGCCACGGCGCTGAAGGACTGGTTGGCCCGGACCGGAACGCCCGGCCGCGTGCGTTACTACGGATGCCCGGCGGAAGAAGGTGGCGCCGCCAAGGCATTCATGGTGCGCTCCGGCGCCTTCGACGATGTGGATATCGCGATCAGCTGGCATCCCAGCAACTTCGCGGGCGTCCAGCGGGAGACGTCGCTTGCCAATTGCCGGATCGACTTCGAGTTCTTCGGCCGCGCGGCACATGCTGCCGCGGTGCCCGAGCTTGGTCGTAGTGCCCTCGATGCCGTGGAGCTGATGAATGTCGGCGTCAACTACATGCGCGAGCACATGCCGTCCGACTACCGCATCCACTACGCCATCCTGGACGCGGGAGGCATCTCGCCGAACGTGGTCCAGGCCTATGCCAAGGTGCGATACGTCGTGCGGGCAACGGAGCTCGGCGGGCTCCTGACGCTCATCGAGAGGGTCAAGAAGGTCGCCGAGGGTGCCGCGCTGATGACGGAAACAAGGATGAAAAGCACCATCCTCGCCGGCGTTTCCAACGTCATCGTCAATACCCCGCTGATGGATACCATGCAGGGTATCTGGGAAAGCCTGGGGACACCCGATTTCGATGCCGGCGACATCGCCTTTGCAGAGGAGATCCGCGCGACGCTGACCGCTGACGATATTGCCGCCAGCTGGTGTCAGGAGCGGCTGGAGCAGCGCGACATTCCGCTCGCCGATTTCATCCTGCCGCCGCATAATGAAGTCCGGCAAATGGGCGGTTCGACGGATGTGGGCGACGTCAGCTGGGTCGTGCCTACCGTGCAGGCCTATGGACCGACGCTTGCGGTGGGGACGCAGCTTCACACGTGGCAGGTGGTGGCGCAGGGCAGGAGCCCGCTGGCGCACAAGGGAATGGTGGCGACCGCCAAGATCATGGCGGCGACCGGCGTGGCAGCAATGGAGAGTGCGGAACTACGGGAGGCAGCCTGGGCGGACCTGAACCGGCGGCGCAAAGGGCAGCAGTATCTCAGCCCCATTCCGGACGGCGCGGAGCCGCCCGTTGCCGCCATGACCGCGAAATAGGGCCTGAGACATTTGGTGCCGCTTTCGATTGCTGACGACGGGCAGGCTTCGGGGTAAGACTCGCCCATCGATTTCATCCAGGAGACGATCGTGACCGTTCAGCCCAATTCCGTAGAAGCCCGCGACCAGGCCTACCAGCTTCACTCCTATACCAATGCGCGGGCGCTGGAGCGTGACGGCGCCCTCGTCATCGACCGGGGCGAAGGCGTATATGTCTATGACAACAACGGCAAGCGCTACATCGAGGCGATGTCCGGCCTGTGGAGCGTCGCCGTCGGGTTCGGTGAGAAGCGGCTGATTGATGCTGCCATGCGGCAGATGTCGGCGTTGCCGTATTATCACACGTTCACCGGACGCACACATGGCCCATCCGTCGATCTGGCCGAGAAGCTGATCCGGATGGCGCCCGTGCCGATGTCGAAGGTGTATTTCACCAACTCGGGTTCGGAAGCGAACGACACGGCGATGAAGATGGTCTGGTACCGTTCGAATGCCCTCGGCAAGCCCGAGAAGAAGAAGATCATCTCGCGCATCAAGGGTTATCACGGCGTGACGATCGCCAGCGCCAGCCTGACGGGACTGCCGAACAACCATCGTTCCTTCGACCTGCCGCTCTCCAACGTCCTGCACACGACCTGCCCGCACTATCGCGTCTTTGCGCAGGAGGGCGAGACGGAACAGGCCTTTGCGGTCCGGTGTGCGAAGGACCTCGAAGACCTCATCCTGAAAGAAGGTCCGGAAACCGTGGCTGCCTTCATCGGCGAACCCGTCATGGGGGCCGGCGGCGTCATCGTACCGCCCGAGGGCTATTGGGAGGCGATCCAGACCGTTCTCAGGAAGTACGATATCCTGCTGATTGCAGACGAGGTGATCTGCGGCTTCGGGCGGACCGGCGAGATGTTCGGCACGACCACCTTCGGGCTTCAACCCGACATGATCACGGTGTCGAAGCAGCTATCCTCCTCGTACCAGCCCATTTCCGCCCTGCTGATCAACGACCGCGTCTATGGACCGCTTGCCGATGAGTCGGCAAAGATCGGCACGTTCGGCCACGGCTTCACGGCAAGCGGCCATCCGGTGGCGGCGGCCGTGGCGCTGGAGAATCTTGCGATCATCGAAGAACGCGACCTCGTCGGCAACGTCCGGGCTCTGAGCCCGCTTTTCATGAAACGACTGAAGGCACTCGAAAGTCATCCGCTCGCCGTTGAAGCGCGGGGCATCGGCCTCATCGGTGCGCTGGAACTCAAGTCTCGCGACGGCTTTGCGGCGGGCCAGTTGGGGCCGAAATTCGCAGCCCTCATGCTGGACAAGGGTGTGATCGGGCGGGCGATCGGCGACAGCATCGCACTCTGCCCGCCACTCATCGTCGATGAGCAGCAGACCAACGCGATCTTCGACACGTTCGAGGCCTCGCTGGACGCCTTCGCCAAGGAGATCGAACCTGCCTGACGGCACGACCCGGTCTCAGAGCGCCGCCGCTTATTGCGACTGGGGGCGGCCGGCCTATATCTTCGCATCATGCTGACCTTCATCGAGCCGTACTGGCCCCACGTCCTGTTCCTGCTCTCTCTCTTGCTGGGAGCGACGGCAGCCATCCATGCGGCGATGACGAAGGAAGAGGTGCGTTCGGCGATCGGCTGGGTCGGCATCATCATCCTGTCGCCGGTCATAGGTGCACTGCTTTACTTCATCGCGGGGGTCAACCGAATCCGGCGAAGCGCCATCGCAGATCGCCGCTACCTGCTTAAGGGACACGCGCGCGAGCACTTCGACAGCTACGACGCGACGGACGAACTGGTGGCGGAACGCTTCGGCGGCCGCTTTGCCGCCATGAAGACCCTTGGCGACCGGGTGACGAGCCATACCCTCACCACCGGTAACATGATCGGGATGCTGACGACCGGCGATGATGCCTACCGCGCGATGCTCAGAGCGATCGACGGCGCCAGCCGCTCCATCTTGCTGGAGACCTATATCTTCGACCGTGACCGGATAGGACGCCGCTTTGCCGAAGCCTTGATCGCTGCGGTCAAGCGCGGGGTCGTGGTGCGGGTCCTGATCGATGCCGTCGGCGCGCGGTATTCGGTGCCGAGCGTGCTCGGCATGCTGCGGGACGGCGGGGTTACCGTCGACGTGTTCAACGGCAATGTCATCATGGGGCTGCGCCTGCCCTATGCAAACCTCAGGACGCACCGAAAGATCATGGTCGTCGACGGGTCCGTCGCCTTCACGGGCGGCATGAATATCCGGGAAGGCTTTTCCGGAGAATTCCACGGCGACGGCTCTTCCGGCGACACGCATTTCGAAGTCAGCGGGCCGGTCGTGGCAGATCTCTTCGCCGTTGCGGCCGCAGACTGGCAATTTGCGACCGGCGAAAATCTGGGCGGCGAAACCTGGCAGATCCTGCCGCCCCCCACGGATCCAGGCTCGCCCGTTGCGATACGGGCCGTATCGTCGGGGCCGGATCGCAGCGTCGAAACCAATCACAAGATGTTGATGGGCGGCTTCTCCATCGCCCGCCGGACGATCCGCATCGTCTCCCCCTACTTCCTCCCCGACAGAGAGCTGATCACTGCCCTCATCACGGCGGCGCGGCGGGGCGTGGAGGTCGATATCGTGGTTCCCCAAAGCAACAATCTGACCCTCGTCGATCGGGCGATGACCGGGCAATTCGATCAGTTGCTCAAGAATTACTGCCGGATCTGGCGGGCCTCCGGGGCCTTCGATCACTCCAAGCTCCTGGTCCTCGACGGACGTTGGGCCTTTGTCGGCTCCTCCAACCTGGATCCCCGCTCGCTACGCCTCAATTTTGAGGTGGATCTGGAGGTGATGGACATTTCTTTCGCACAGGGCTTGGAACGAAGGATCGACGTTACGATTTCCTCTGCAAGGCAGGTGACGCTGGAAAGTCTGAGGAACAGACCGTTTGCTGCCCGCCTCCTCGATCGCATCCTCTGGCTGGGGTCGCCCTATCTATGAATGCCGTCGGATAGCTTCCGATGGTCACTGTTGACCGGAATACCGCGCTGAGGACTATGCGGACAAAACGCGAAACACTTCCAACCAATATTCTCGCCTCCATCCGCAACCGGAAGGGGCGGAGAGGTTTGCCGTCGGCGCCGGCCGAGCCGGGCGAAAGCGACGGTGGACTTATCGCCTCCTACAACGTCCACAAATGCGTCGGCGTCGACGGAAAGTTCGATCCTTACCGTATCAAGGAGGTTATCAAGGAGATCGGTGCGGATGTGATCGCCCTCCAGGAGGCCGATACCCGGTTCGGAGAAAGACGCGGCTTGCTGGACCTCGACTGGCTGGAGCGGGAGACTGGCCTGCTTCCCGTGCCGCTCTCGAGCGTCTCGAAAGCGCACGGGTGGCACGGCAACGTCATTTTCTTCCGTGAGGGCCTCGTGCGCGACGTCCATCAGATCAGGCTGCCGGGCCTGGAGCCGCGCGGCGCACTGATCACGGAGCTCGAAATCAGGGGTGGTACTGCGCTCCGGGTGATCGCCGCCCATCTAGGACTCCTGCATCGGTCGCGCCATCAGCAGACGCGCATGATCATCGACCTTCTGAACTCGCGGGAGGAGCAGCCCACAATCCTGATGGGGGACCTGAACGAATGGCGGCTCGGGGACCGGTCTTCCCTCAACACCCTGGCCTCTGTCTTCGGATTGCCGCAGGCGGTCCCGAGCTTCCCGTCCCGGCTTCCGGTCCTTGCGCTGGACCGCATCATGGCAAACCGGCCCGAGATACTAGGCCCGGTCATCGCGCATGATACACCGCTTGCCCGCCTCGCTTCGGATCACCTGCCCATCAAGGCTCGGATCAGTCTCCAGGCTGACGTGGCAGCCGAGATTGCCGCTTCCCAAAACATTTAGTCATACTATTGAACGTGACGGATGAACGTCGTAAGTCAGCCCCGATCGACGAACAAGAGGAGCCGACCATGACCAA
>JAEWKX010000139.1 GCA_023393575.1 Pseudomonadota bacterium | reverse complement strand
GGTCTGCGCTAGGAAGCAGGCTGAGACGGCTGTTTTTTGGGTGGTCCCATTGAAGACATCCCGTTTTGCGCGGCTCGACAGGCGCCGCACCTTTCGCCGGCCGCCGAAACGGATCGGTCGGGATTTCGACAGCGGTTACGGTCACCGTCCATCGTATCAGTTCAAGCCAATAGCAGCCTTGGCGTCGGCAAGGCCTAGGCTTGCGGCACGATTGCCCGTGGCGGCGGCGGCCTCGAACAGCCGGAGCGCATCATGCGGTCTGTTCAGATTCATGTAGCTGTAGGCGCGCAATACCATCAGGTCGACCGGCTCCTGCTGCACCCGCGTCCTTTGATCGAGATAAAGAAGCGTCTCGCGGTACCTGTCGGACTGGAAGGCCTGGATGGCGCGATCGGCGAGGATCGAAGCCTGCAGTTCGCGGGCCTTGGCCGGGCGCATCGGAGCCTTGGTCGCCGCAACGGCCGCGCGGTCGGTCAGGCCGAGGCGGAGATAGGCGAGGCTTTGCCCGTAGGCGGCATCTGCGCTGATGTTGCGATCACTGCTGGCAAGGGCCGCGCCAAAACTCTCGGCGGCTTCGAGCGGCCGGTTCAGGTCCATGAGACACCAGCCACGCTGAAGTGCCGCGCCCGGCGCCAGACGGGAAAGTTGAATGGGGCTCGAGCAGGAGGCGCGGCGGACCGTGGTACCCACGGTTGCGGCACCTGCCGACGCCGCAGGCGGTGCCGATCCGACCGAAGGAGAAACCGTCCGTACGGCCACCCTCGCGTTCTGCTGAGTGGATTGATCCTCCCCGGTGCGCCCGTCGGAGCGAGGTGCTGCCGATGCCCGTGCACGGCCCTCGCCAGCCGGCGTTCTTGCCAGGTCTGCGATCCGCGCCGATTGCTCGGCCCATTTTTCCTGAAGCTCGGCAAAGCCGGCCCTGTCGTTCAGCTGCAGCCGCGTCAACGCGAGGCCATAGGCGGATGGCTCGTCCTCCGCCGCCCAGTTCAGGGCTGTCTCGAACCACTGCGCAGCCGTCTGCGGCTGGTCGAAGGCCCGGGCATACCAGCCGAACTGCTGTGCCGAAGGCGCATAGCGTTCGGCGATCACCGTCTCAGCCATCCGCGTCAAGATGTTCTCCGCGATCATGGGCGGCGGATCGAGCGCGAGGACGTTCGCGGTTGCTGCTAGATAGGTCGCCGTCGCGTCCTCGGACGCATCTCGCCACGTGTAGAGAACGGTTTCCGCCTCGGCAGGCTTGCCCTGCTCCAGCAGGGTGAGCGCCAAACCCTGCGAGGCGTCGGCGCTGTCTTCGCGCTCGCGGGCACGCCTGAACCAGACCGCGGCCTCATCGGCATTGTCACGTCTCAGATAATACCAACCAAGCAGCAAGGCGTCGGAGGCCGGGCCACTGCCGCTGACCGATGCCTTTAAACGCTCCACGTACTCGGGCGCAATCTCAAGCGACGGCTCTTCGTTCGCCTGAGCCACGAAACGGCGGGCGAGGTCATCGCGGATGCTGTTGAACTCGCCCGCACCGTTCTCCGAAGACTTCTCGAGGGCGAGAAGAGGCTGAACCCGATCATAGGGTAATGCGGTGGCAGCCTTTTGAACCGTGGCCAGCCGCTCTGCCGGATCGGTGCAGCTCGTCAGGATATAGCTATAGGCATCCACGGCACGCTGGGGCCGATCGGTATTGGCGAAAGCCTCGGCCACGCGCCAAAGGACATCGACTTCGGTGCAATTGAGGAGCGGCGGATTGGCGGCTGCAACCTCAATAACCGTTTTATACTGCTTCAGTTCGGAGGCATTGACCAGACGGGCGCGCGATTCCGCGATCTCCAGACGATCCAGGAGGTCGGCCGGGGGCTGCCAATCGGGATCGGCGGCCTGGCGCTCGGCGATCGTCTTGCGAACCTCGGCATAGCGACCCTCTGCATAGAGCTGCCACATGGCGTCGAGCTGCCGATCGGTGTTTTGCGGAACGGCAAGCGGGTCGGCCGGCGGCGTCCAGTCGGGATAAAGCTGCCGCAGGCGCGCGATTTCGGCGGCCAATCGCGCCGTGTCTCCCTGTGCGGCAAAATAGCGAAGCGCCGTCTCGTCCACTTCCGCCGGTGGCCCATCGGCATTTTCGTCCGACTGTCCCGTCGTATGCGCCGTCTCGTCCTGTATCGCCTGCGAAAGCTGGAAAGGAGCGATCGGGGCAGCCCGGTTCACGCGCTCCGTCTTCGGCGGCGCCTGCCGTAACGCGCGGATGTCGCGGGCAGCTCCGTCGAGCGCCGGGCGATCTCCACGGTCGTCTGCTACGAGTTGGGGGACGGTCGGGCCGCTGCTCACGTCCGCCTCCCTGGAGGGCAGCCAGGAAGTCGGGAATGGCGTGTCGCTGGACTGCGTCACGAACAGACCCGCCGATACGGCAGCGGAGACCATCAGTATGGGCAGTTTCAGAGACACGACGGATGTTTCTCCACGAGGTAAGCAAGACCAAGCAGGTGCAGCGTCGCCGGATAATAGAACTCCGACGTCAACTCGCGGGCGGCCTTCGGCACGGCGGTCCCGCTGTTAACACAGGCCACAACATGGTTAACAAAATCATAACCGGGGTCGTCCAGCCGCTCCCTTGGCTCGCCGCTGGCGAGATCGATAATGGCCGGCGTGCCGTCCTCCAACGTCATGCCCCCCTGCAGGCGCTTCACCAAACCGAGCTCGCCCTCGGCCCGCAACAGATAGAGTGGGATGCGGATGGCGTTGTAGCCGAACTCCGCGGCGAAACCTTCCGCGGGCTTCGGCTGCTGCGCCAGACTGACCCATTCCGCCGGCAGATTGCGCGGGCCGAACTTCATCGTCTCCAGAAGCGCCAACCCGTCCTGCTCCAGCCTTGACCACCGGTCGGAGGGTGCGAGGATCGCCATGACGGGAAAAGCTTCGAAGACCCAGTAGGAAGGGTTGATCACGGGACCATCGGCACGTTCACCTGCGTCAAAACCTTCGGCGGCCGGCAGAAGCAGCACCCGCCCGCCGTGCTCGACAACCACATTCTCCAGAATCGCACGAGCAAGGGATGCCGCGCTGGCGAGATAATCCTGCCGGTCCCAGGCAGCCCCCGCCATCGCCAGCGCGTAGGCGATCAGCAAATCCCCATCGGAGGCATTGTTCAGGTCAGTCACGTGCGGCTGGGCCGCGGGATCCCATTTCCAGGCGGCAAGCCCGTCGTTCCGTACCAGGAGCTCCGTTTTGGTGAAAGACCAGATCTGCTCGAAGTCCGACCGGCTGTTGGCGAAGAAGGCGAGCATCAGACCATAGCCCTGCCCCTCGCTGTGGCTTATACCGCCATTGGCATTGTCGATGATCCGGCCGCTCGCATCGAAAAACCTCGACTTGTAGGTCTGCCACAACGATCCGTCCAGAGAGCCCTGCTGCGCGGCCGCCGGCCAGGACGAGGCGAGCAATCCGACGAGCGCCAGCATCGAGATCAGCCGTCTTGTCATCATTCTCGCCTCCCCAGCCACCTGAGCAGGCTAGCCGTGGTTACGCCGAGCAGGCAGGACGCGAGCACGATGGCGAGCGCATAGGAAAGGAGATTGTTCGACAGCCAGTTCGCGGCAATCAGGCGGTGGTTCCCAAGCGACGTGTCGACCGGTGGCAGGAACGAGAGCTTGCTCGCTTCCTGGATCGAGACATTGTTTGTCGCGCGCGAATAGGTAAAGATACGGCCTTCAATCTGCTGCCAGACATCCTGTCGGGCAAGTTCGCTGGTGGAAAGCCGCAATTCCTGCGGGTTGGGAGCAGTCACTACCGTCCAGATACCGCTCCCGTCGGGGCCGGAACCCTGAGCCAGCAGGAAGTCATCGTCCTTGTCCGGGCTGAACACCACCTCGTTTCCGGGCAGGAACCGGAGCGCCTCCTCGGAGAGATCGAGCTTGGCCTGCAGCCATTCGCGGAACGAGGCCGCCTTCTGGCTCAGGAAGCCGCCCTGAAGCCGGCCGCGCCAGGCCTCCATGGAGGCGGCCGTGTCGCCTGCGGG
>JAEWKX010000051.1 GCA_023393575.1 Pseudomonadota bacterium | reverse complement strand
GCTTGAGCGAGATGGTGATCGCGCCGAAATGGTAGACCTCGGTGACGAGTGCGGGGATCGGCTTGTTGCGCGGTCCCTGCGTCACCTGAATGAAGTTCGACAGCACGATCGACATCCCGATCGCCGTGATCAGCGGCGCCAGCCGGAACGAACCGCGCAGCGGCCGGTAGGCAACGCGCTCGATCGCCCAGTTCCACAGGCTCGTCATCAGCATCGCCACGACCAGCATCGCCAGGAGCGCCAGCGCCACCGGTATGCCTGCGAAGAACGACGTAAGGATCAGGAAGACGATCAGGGCGGCAAAGCCGCCGAGCATGAAGATATCACCATGGGCGAAGTTGATCATCCCGATGATGCCGTAAACCATCGTATAGCCGATCGCGATAAGGCCATAGATAGATCCAAGAGTCAGCCCGTTGGCGAGCTGCTGGATAAAGTACTCCATCAATTTTTCCCCTGGATGCGGTCCCCGTCGGCCGCATCTTCTCTGTTCCCGGGCCCGGTAAGTTTTCCGGACCTCGGCCGGCATCCAATACCGTTTTCGGGGCAAATGTGAAGACAAAAAGCCGAGAACGTGGCGAAATCCCGCCAGTTCTCAACAATATGCTCGAGGAAAAGGCACCTGCGACCACGTAAAAGGCATCTTTTTCAGAAAACGGGCCCGGGCAGCACAAAATTGCGCCCCGGCCCGGAATGTTGGAACATCGTACCACCATATTACCGGTGCGAGCATCGGACGGTTGATTCGGCCGGTTCTCCCGAACCGGTCCCGAGGGGATATTTTCGTGCTCGCAACCGTCCGGAACAATGGCTTAGCCGGGCCGGCATCCCCATCTTCCCGCGCGCTCGTAGACTGATGCTCCCGAAACGGAGCAAAGACCATGGCCGACACGACCCCGAAGCTAAACCTGCCGTTCATCCTCCCCGCCCAGGCCCAGAAGCATGTCACCCACAACGAGGCGCTGCTGGCACTGGACACCCTGGTCCAGCTGACGATCCTCGACGAATCAACCGAGCCGCCGCAGACCGCAATCGAGGGAGATACATACCTGGTCGGCGACCCGGCAGGCGGCACGTGGACCGGCAAGGCCGGAATGATCGCCAGCCTGCAGGACGGCAGCTGGAGCTTTCGCCACCCGAGCACCGGCTGCCGGGCATGGTTCGCGGGGAGCTCCGAAATGAAGGTGTTTACGGGAGGATGGCGTTCCGCCCTGCCCGACGACGCCCATTTCGACAGGGTCGGGATAAACGCGCAGGGCGATGCGACCAACCGGCTGGCCCTTTCCTCTCCAGCTTCGCTCTTCAATCACGCGGGGGACGGCCACCAGCTCAAGATCAACAGGGCAAGTGTCGCGGCCACCGCCTCGCTGCTGTTTCAGACGGATTTTGCGGGACAAGCCGAGATCGGCCTCGCGGGCAGCGACGTTCTGTCGATCAAGCTCAGCGACGGCGGCACCTGGAGGACCGGGCTGTCGATCGATGCGGCCGGCCGTGTCCGGCGCCCTCATCAGCCGGTATTGCAGGCCTCTCGGACCGGAACGACGATGTCTCCTTCCGGTGGGCAGATCAGCGGCTTCACCGACCTTGGCATCAACCAGGGCAGCTTCGCCTGGGGGGCAGCCGCGCCCGCCGGTGGCAACACCATCATCGTACCCGCCTCCGGTCTCTACCTGGCGTGCCTCCAGATCCGCGTTTCAGCCTCGTCGGGACATGCCGTGGCGCTTGTCGTGAACGAAACCCGGACTGCGCTGGAACTTGCGGGCCCCGCCGGTGGTTCCGGCACACAGACCGTGAGCGGCGTCATCCAGTTGTCGGCTGCCGAGACCCTTGCCCTCCGTCACAGCGGCACCGCCGAGCTTTCGCTGACCGGCGGAGGGACGCAGCTTTCCTTGGTTTTACTCTAGAGCCGCAGGAAGAAATGATAAAAAAACGCTGAACGCGATAGTTAACCCTACGTTAATTTACGGGATGACAGCAGCGCTCTACTGTTATATTTAGAGAACAGGGTGCGCATGATCGCGCATCTTGGCATTGCGGGTGGTTCGGTTGAGTGTCTCGGATCTGCATAAGAATGCTGCATTCGCCATGACTGATGGCGCCGCACCCCTGCCTGCCGCCAGGCTGTTCCCGAAGCGCAGCGCCGTATATGCCGGCAATCCTCTGACGCCCGCTCAACTGGCACTCAAGCGGATGGTCGACATCATCATTTCCCTTGTCGCCCTTATCGCCCTTCTTCCCCTGCTTCTGGCGGTTGCGATCCTCATCCGCCTCGACAGTCCCGGACCGGTTCTATTCACCCAGGTCCGCTGGGGAAGGGATTGCTGCAAGATCAGGATCTACAAGTTCCGTTCGATGCAGATCGAATCCTGCGACAAGACGGGCGTGGCGCAGACAAGGCCCAACGACCCGCGGATAACCCGTATCGGGGCCGTCATCCGCCGGACCAACATCGACGAGTTGCCGCAACTTCTCAACGTGCTCAGGGGCGACATGTCGCTGGTCGGCCCCCGCTGCCATGCCGTGGGCATGCTTGCCGCCGGGATTCCCTACGAAGACCTGGTTCCGGACTATCATCGCCGCCATTCCGTAAAGCCCGGCATGACGGGCCTTGCACAGATGCGGGGCCTGCGCGGCCCCACGAACAGGGCCGGCAAGGCACGCGCCCGCATTGCCTGCGATCTGTATTATATCCAGCATTTCTCGATCCTCCTCGATCTCAAGATCATGATCGGCACGCTGCTGAACGAACTGCGCGGCGGCAAGGGCTTCTGAAGCCAGCGTGCCGGCCAGCCCCTCCCCGGTCGTTCCGAACGTTTTCCCCGCCTGGAGATTTTTGGAACAAATGCTTCGCCACATTTAGGTAAATATTAAAACTGCGGGGCTAGGCTCCCCTCCGTGGTCTTGTGTTTGTGTAGAGAGTCCCATGACCGAAATGATACGCCCCCGAGTGAAATATGTTATCGGCCCCGATGGCAGTCCCCTGACGATTGCCGACCTGCCGCCGGCGAACACCCGCCGCTGGGTCATTCGCCGCAAGGCGGAGGTGGTCGCTGCAGTGCGGGGCGGACTGTTGAGCCTTGAAGAAGCCTGCGAGCGCTATACGCTGACGGTCGAGGAATTCCTTTCCTGGCAGTCCTCCATTAACGACCATGGTCTGGCAGGCCTGCGCACGACGCGCATCCAGCAATATCGTCACTAGCCCCCCCATTCTCCATCCACCATTCCCGAGGCGCTGCCGGCAGACCACCCCGCGGCGCCTTTCGGCATTGCAAGCGGCCAAGCCGTAAATTCCGCCCATCCAGGCAAGCGGTGCCTCTTGGCCGCGGACCGTCCATGCCATAGCATCCGGACCTTCAATGGAGGTGCGGATGGACATCGTACACGAGGAAGGCAGGTCGGGCGGACGCTATGTGGCGTCGGTCGAGGGACACGAGGCGGAGATGACCTATTCGCGCACGTCGCCCCGGCTGATCATCATCGACCATACGGGCGTACCGGACGCCCTGCGAGGCAAGGGCGTCGGCCAGGCGCTCGCAGCCCACGCAGTGGAAGAAGCGCGACGGGGGAGCTGGAAGATCATACCGCTCTGCCCCTTCTTCAAGGCGCAGGTGGCTCGCCATGCCGATTGGCACGACGTCATCAGCGGATAGCGGACTATCCCGGCCGGGGGGAAGACGCGGCTTTGGCGGAAAAGCCGATGCCGCGCGGCCGGTCGGCACGCGCGGCATTGGAGATCCGGCCTTGACCTTGCGACCTCAGGCGCGGGCGCGCATCGCGCCGTCACGCTCCTCCAGTGCCGCCGCCTTGGCGTATTCCGCCTGGGCCTCTTCCAGGGCAAGTTCCGCCGCCTCCTCCTGCACCCTCAGCTCCCGGATAGAGACCTGGAGGTTGTCGG
>JAEWKX010000389.1 GCA_023393575.1 Pseudomonadota bacterium | reverse complement strand
AGCCGATGATGCGCGGCTCGACGACCGGCGGGTAATTGCCGCCCGGCGGGGTCTCGAGGCAGTATCCGAAGCCCTGCCGGATCCGGTCCATGGTGAAAGCATCGGCATAGATCGGGATCCTGCCGCGCTGAACGTGAAAATAGCCTCTCAGGTCGTCGATGCCATGGAGATGGTCGGCATGGGCGTGGGTGTAGAGTACCGCATCGATGCGTTTCACCTGCGCAGAAATCATCTGCTCGCGGAAATCCGGACCGGTGTCGACCACGACCGTGGTCCGGCCGCCATCAGGCGCGATCTGTTCGACGAGGAAGGCCGCGCGGGTGCGGCGGTTGCGAGGATTTTCCGGGTTGCAGGCACCCCAGTCTCCGTTGATCCGGGGCACACCGGGTGAGGATGCGCAGCCTAGGACCGTGAAGCGGCGCCGATAACCCATCTCTCCTAGACCCGCGGCATCTTGGAGAAGACGCGGAAGGCGTTCTCGGTGGTGACGCGGGCAATCTCCTGGAAGGTCAATCCCAGCGTATCAGCAAGGATTTCGGCGGTATTCACCACGTAGGAAGGCTCATTGCGTTTTCCTCGCCAGCGTTTCGGTGCGAGGTACGGCGCATCAGTCTCCACCAGCAGCCGATCGTGCGGGATAAATCTCGCGATTTCCCGCAGCTCTTCGGATTTCGGGAATGTCAGAATGCCTGAGAAGGAGACATAGCCTCCCAGTTCGACGCCGGCGCGGGCAAGTTCGGCGCCGGAGGAGAAGCAGTGAAGAATGAAAGGGAAGGCCCCCTTCCCGCTTTCCTCCTTCAGGATCGATATCATGTCGGCATCGGCGCTGCGGCTGTGGATCACCAGCGGAAGCTGCGTCCTGCGGGCGGCATCGATATGGCGGCGAAAGCCCGTCCGCTGATCCTCGGGTGTCTGGGTGTCGTAGAAGTAGTCGAGTCCAGCCTCGCCGATCGCGACGATCTTGTCATGGCTTTCCGCGAGCCGCACGAGGTCGTCGGCCGTGACGTCCAGCTCGTCGCCGGCGTTGTTGGGATGCGTCCCGACGGAGCAGAAAACCGAAGGATATCGCTGCGTCAGCGCCAGCAGGGTGTCGAGCTTGCGAACCCGTGTCGAAATCGTCACCATCTGCGCTACGCCTGCCTCATGAGCGCGGGAGACGAGTTCGTCCCGCTCCGCGTCGAAGTCGGGGAAGTCCAGATGGCAATGGGTATCAATCAGCATGGGTGTCGGGCTCACGCATCCGTTTCCGGCGCGACATAGCGGGGAAATACCGGCTTCGGAGCGTCCAGCGGCGTTCCCGGCACGAGGCGACCAGCCTCTCCGAGTGCCGAGAAATCGCGCTTGCCCGCAGGAGCCGCCACCAGATCCAGGAGCTTGGCTGCCGCATCCGGCATATAGGGCTGCAAGAGGATCGCGATCTGCCGCACCACTTCGGCCGTGACATAGAGAACCGTGCCCATCCGCACGGGGTCGGTCTTCTTCAGCGCCCAGGGCTCCTGCCCGGCAAAATAGCGATCCGTCTCGGAAACGACGGCGATGATCGCGGCGAGCGCCTTGTGGATCATCTGCCTGTCCATCTCCTCACGGCACGTTTGCAGCATCGCGTCGGCGGAAGCCAGCATCGCCTTGTCCTCGTCCGTCAGCTCTGCCGGCTCGGGAACCCTGCCATCGCAGTTCTTGACGATCATCGAAAGGGAGCGGCTGGCGAGATTGCCTATGCCGTTGGCCAGGTCGGCGTTGATCCGCGTACCGATTGCCTCCTCGCTGTAGCTTCCGTCCTGTCCGAAGGAGACTTCCCGCAGGAAGAAATAGCGCACCTGGTCGAGGCCGAAGTGGTTGACCAGGTTGACGGGATCGACGACGTTGCCGAGCGACTTCGACATCTTCTCGCCCTTGTTGAGCAGGAAGCCGTGGGCGAAGACGCGCCTGGGCAGCGGCAGGCCGGCCGACATGAGGAATGCCGGCCAGTAGACGGCGTGGAAGCGAATGATATCCTTGCCGATGATATGGGCATCTGCCGGCCAGTATTTCGCACGAGGACCTTCGCTGTCGGTCAGGTATCCCGTCGCGGTGACATAGTTCGTCAGCGCATCCACCCACACATACATGACATGTGCCGGATCATTCGGGACCCTGATGCCCCAATCGAACGTCGTTCGCGAGATCGACAGGTCCTTCAGACCCGACTTCACGAACGAGATGACCTCGTTGCGGCGCTCGGCCGGGCCGACGAAGCCGGGCTGCTCCTCGTAGAGCTTCAGAAGTCTGTCCTGGTAAGCGGAGAGCTTGAAGAAATAGCTTTCCTCCTGCACCCATTCGACAGGGGTCCCCTGCGGTCCATAACGGATGCCGTCAGGACGCACCTCGGTCTCGTCTTCCTGGTAATAGGCTTCGTCGCGCACCGAGTACCAGCCGGCATAGCTGTCCTTGTAGATGTCGCCGTTCACGGCCATCCGGTTCCAGATCTCGCGGCATGCCTCGTGGTGACGCGGCTCGGTGGTGCGGATGAAGTCGTCGTTGGATGCGTTCAGCAGCCTGCCCATGTCGCGGAACTCGGCCGAGTTGCGCGCCGCCAGCGCCGCCGGTTCGATTCCCTCCGCCCGCGCCGTCTGCTGCATCTTCTGCCCGTGCTCGTCCGTACCGGTCAGGAAAAAGACGTCCTTCCCGTCGAGCCGCTGGAAGCGCGCCATCGCATCCGTCGCGATCAGTTCGTAGGCGTGGCCGATATGCGGCTTGCCGTTCGGATAGGAGATCGCGGTGGTGATGTAGTACGGGGTCTTGTCCGGCATCGTTGCACTCGAGCACTGTGGGATATGGGCACGGCTCTTAGCGCATGTTTCGCAGCAGCGAAACCCATAGTTCGCCGAGCGGCCGTCAGCCCCGGGCCGATTGAAGGATCGACAGCAGCGTCTGCTTCCGGTCGAGATTGTAGGCCTGCGAGATGCCGATCTTCTCGTTGATCTCGCTGGTGAGCCGCGCATAGCGGTCCGCCGAGGCCAGGTTTCCGTCGGCGGCCGCCATGCGTGCCCGATCGATCAAATGGTCGCCCAGATGCTCCAGAAAGAAGCTCAGGAGCACTTCCGCATCCTTTGCGGAAAGTACATCGGCCAGCCGGTGCATCGCTTTCTTCGCCGCCGGACCGTCGGTCGCAAGCATTTCGCTGAAGGCTGTGACGATATCCGCCCCGCCGTAGTTGAGAAGCTTGAGTGCCTGCGAGACGCTTCCCTTGGACATCGTCAGCACGGTCTCTTCCATCCGTCCGCCCTCGAGCGACAACCCGAGGGCGCCCAGCGCCTGCGAGAGTTCCCTGTCGCCGAGCGGAGACAGACGAAGCGGCAGGCAGCGTGACCGTATGGTCGGCAAAAGCTTTCCCGGAGCGTGCGAGAGAACGAGGAACAGTGACCGCCGGGGCGGCTCCTCGAGGATCTTCAGGAT
>JAEWKX010000328.1 GCA_023393575.1 Pseudomonadota bacterium | reverse complement strand
ACTTTCACGTTTACGTCCGACACAGTGATCCAGATCGGGTGAGGGGTTCTAGATAATGAGCGGTCATTCCACATACCAGCCGGCTTCCGGCATCGAGAAATGGATCGACTCGCGGCTTCCATTGCCGCGCATGATCCATGACAGCTTCGTCTCCTACCCCGTCCCCCGCAACCTGAACTATGCCTATACCTTCGGCGCCATGCTGTCGGTCATGCTGATCGTCCAGATCCTCACGGGCGTTGTTCTCGCCATGCATTATGCGGCCGAGACGACGGTGGCATTCAACTCGGTCGAGAAGATCATGCGCGACGTCAACCACGGTTGGCTGCTGCGCTACATGCATGCCAACGGCGCGTCGTTCTTCTTCATCGCCGTCTACCTGCATATCGCCCGCGGCCTCTACTACGGCTCCTACAAGGCGCCCCGCGAAATCCTCTGGATCCTCGGCGTCGTAATCTACCTCCTGATGATGGCGACCGGCTTCATGGGCTACGTTCTGCCCTGGGGTCAGATGTCCTTCTGGGGCGCGACCGTGATCACCGGCTTCTTCTCCGCCTTCCCGCTGGTCGGCGAGTGGATCCAGCAGTTCCTGCTCGGCGGCTTCGCCGTCGACCAGCCGACGCTGAACCGCTTCTTCTCGCTGCACTACCTGCTGCCGTTCATGATCGCCGGCGTCGTCGTGCTGCACGTCTGGGCGCTGCACGTCACGGGCCAGACGAACCCGACCGGCGTCGAGGTCAAGACCAAGACGGACACCGTCGCCTTCACGCCCTATGCGACGCTGAAGGACGCGCTCGGCGTATCGGTCTTCCTGATCGTCTACGCATGGTTCATCTTCTACATGCCGAACTATCTCGGCCACCCGGACAACTACATCCCGGCCGACGCCCTGAAGACGCCTGCCCACATCGTTCCGGAAAGGTACTACCTGCCGTTCTACGCGATGCTGCGCGCCATCACCTTCAACGTCGGCCCGATCGACTCCAAGCTCGGCGGCGTGCTGGTGATGTTCGGCTCGATCATCGTGCTGTTCTTCCTGCCCTGGCTCGACACGTCCAAGGTCCGCTCGGCCGTGTATCGTCCCTGGTACAAGCTGTTCTTCTGGATCTTCGTGGCCGATGCGATCATGCTGGGCTGGCTCGGCGCCATGCCGGCGGAAGGCATCTATGTCATCCTGTCGCAGCTCGGCACGCTCTACTACTTCGGCTTCTTCCTCGTCATCATGCCGCTTCTCGGCCTGTTCGAAACGCCCCGGCGCATTCCGAACTCGATCACCGAGGCGGTGCTCGCGAAGAAGAACAAGTCCGACATGGAAAAGCTGCCGCCCACCGAAGCGAGCGTCCGATAGCCGAGACCGAGAGGGAATAAGAATTATGAAAAAGCTTGTTACAAGCCTCCTTTCGCTGGCCTTCGTGGCGGGTCTCGGCTTCACCGCCGCCCTGGCGCAGGACGAGCATGCGGCAGAGGGCGAGGCCCATGCGGAAGGTGCGGCCCCGCATTACCCGCTGAAGCACCCGAGGGAAGTCGACTGGAGCTTTGCCGGTCCCTTCGGTCACTACGACAAGGGGCAGTTGCAGCGCGGCCTGAAGGTCTTCACCGAGGTCTGTTCCGCCTGCCATTCGATGTCGCTGGTCTCCTTCCGCACACTGGAGGATCTCGGCTATTCCGAGGAGCAGGTGAAGGCGTTTGCCGCCAACTACCAGGTGACGGACGGCCCCAACGACGACGGCGACATGTTCGAGCGGACCGCCGTTCCGTCGGATCACTTCCCGTCGCCGTTCCCGAACGTGCAGGCCGCAGCCGCCTCCAACAACGGTGCGGCTCCGCCCGACTTCTCGCTGATCGCCAAGGCGCGCGGCGTGACCCGCGGCTTCCCGCAGTTCGTGTTCGACATCTTCACGCAGTACCAGGAAGGCGGACCGGACTACATCTATTCGCTGCTGACGGGGTACCAGGAGCCGCCGGAAGGGGTGGAAGTGCCGGAAGGCACCTACTACAACCCGTATTTCATCGCCTCGGCTTCGCTGGCGATGGCCCCGCCGCTCTCCGACGGCCAGATTACCTACGACGACGGCTCGCCGGAGACGCTGGACCAGTATTCGAAGGACGTGTCGGCATTCCTGATGTGGGCCGCCGAGCCGCATCTCGAGGACCGCAAGCGCACCGGCTTCATGGTCATGGTCTTCCTGCTGATCTTCACCGGGCTTATCTACCTGACGAAAAAGTCGGTCTATGCGAGCAAGGAGCACTGAGGCAGGGCCTCGGCTGTCCAACAAAAAAGGCGACCTCCGGGTCGCCTTTTTTGTTGGGAGACGTCGAATAAGTCGATACGTTTCCATCAGCCGCTTTCCCTTCGAGCCCGTCGGATTCCCATGACCAAGCCCATCGACCTCGCTGCCTCCGTCCGCTCGATCGTGGACTATCCGAAGCCGGGCATCATCTTCCGCGACATCACGACCCTGCTCGGAGATGCGGCTGCCTTCCGTCAGGCGGTCGATGAACTGGTGAGGCCCTATGCCGGGCTTGGCGTCGACAGGATCGCCGGAATCGAGGCGCGGGGTTTCATCCTCGGCGGCGCGCTTGCCCACCAGCTGTCGGCAGGGTTCGTCCCGATCCGCAAGAAGGGCAAGCTGCCGCACGAGACGGTACGGATCGCCTACAGCCTGGAATACGGCATGGACGAGATGGAGATGCATGTCGATGCGGTCGAGCCCGGCGACAAGGTGATCCTGACGGATGACCTGATCGCCACCGGCGGCACCGCGGAAGGGGCGGTCAAGCTCCTGCGCCGGCAGGGGGCGGAGATCGTCTCCGCCTGCTTCGTCATCGATCTACCCGATCTGGGCGGACGCAGGAAGCTCGAGGCGCTCGGTGTCGAGGTGCGGACGCTGATGGAGTTTGACGGACACTAGGCCCCGCACACAGCCGCCGGCGCCTTACTCAAATTCGAGCACGGTGCCGTCGTAGCGCATCACGACCTCGCCGTGCTGGTTCACGCCCTCGTTCGTCGTGAGATTGATCCAGGTGCCGGGGCGTGACATGAGCCCGCGGCTTTCCACCACCTCGACCGAATAGGTTATGCTGTCGCCGGCATAGACAGGCTTCAGCCATTGCAGCTTCCGGAAGCCGGCCGAGGGGCCGAGCTTCGGTGCGACTAGGCCTTCGCTCTCCAGCCTCGCCACCTCGGCATCCCAGTAGGCGACGTAGCACTTCATCCAGCCGGCGCAGGTGTGCCAGCCGGAGGCGCAGAGAGCGCCGAAGACGGAGTGCCTTGCCGCCTCCGGGTCGGTGTGGAAGGGCTGCGGGTCATACTGACGGGCAAAGCGGATGATGTCCTCGGCCGTGAAGAGCAGGGTTCCGGTGATGACCTTCTTGCCGGGCGGCGACAGTTCGATCAGCCTCATGCCGGTACTCCGTCCGGAGAACGAAGACGCATCATGATCGGGTTTTCGCCCTTCATCACGACCTCGCGCCGCTGGTTCTCCACCTCGTGCAGGAAGGTTACGAGGCCGATGCCGGGCCGCGAGCGCAGCACGCGGCTGGCTACCACCGTCGACCGCCCGGAAAGCGTGTCACTGGCCAGAACCGGTTTCTTCCATTCCATGAACTCGATGCCGGGTGAACCTTCCGAAGACGACCGCGACAGCCACCCGTCATACATCATGCGCATGAACATGCTGCCCGTATGCCAGCCGGAGGCGGACAGGCCGCCGAGGATGCTGGCCTTGCCCGCCGCCTCGTCGAGATGCATGGGCTGCGGATCAAACTCCGCCGCGAACGCGACGATCTCCTCGGCGCTCACCTGTCGCTCCGGCAGGGGAAAGATACGTCCGGGCGTAAAGTCCTCAAAATGATAATCTGGTTCCGTCATCCGGATTCCTCTTGCCGATTCCGCATGGCACAATGGCGGGGCAGGGGTGCAAATTCAAGGAGCGTGCATGGGAGGCTGGCTGGATCAGGCGGATTTCCTCAGGTTGCTGGATCCGCAGGCGCGTGCGGTTCTCGACGCCCCCCGGCCGGCGCAGGTGGCGCGCGGAACGGTGCTGTTCCGGCCGGGCGACGAGGCGCAGGCCTTCGTCGTCCTCGTCTCCGGCAGGATCGGCGTCTATCTGACCGGCCGGAACGGCCGTGAGATGCTGCTGTACTCCGTGTCTCCCGGCCAGACCTGCGTTCAGACCACGCTCGGCGTTCTCGGCCAGGCCCATTATGCCGGCGAGGCGATCGCCGAGACAGATCTGTCCGCGGTTATGGTTCCGCGGGCGCAGTTCGAGGCGCTGATATCGGAATCCCCGGCCTTCCGCAGCTTCGTCTTCGGCGCTTTTGCCGCGCGCCTCTCCGACCTGATGTTCCTCCTGGAGCAGGTGGCCTTCGTTTCGGTCGGCCAGAGGCTTGCCCGGACGCTGCTCGAACGCGCGGGACCGCACGGCGAGATTGCCGCGACGCATCAGGAACTCGCGGTTTCGATCGGCTCGGCACGGGAAGTCGTCTCGCGCCGGCTGGAGGCTCTCGCATCGAAGGGACTGATCGAGAGCGAACGCGGGCGCATCCGCATCCGTGACAGAACCGGCCTGCAACGGCTTGCGGGCGAGGCGGAAGCCGTTCTGTGACTTAGTCACCGACGTTCCGGCGGCCTTCGGCTAGGCTTCGTTCAGCCAAGGGAGAAAGGGGAAGCGTCATGTTTGCCAAGAACGTCGGATCCATGGGCCGGATCATCCGCATCATTGTCGGGATCGTGCTGTTGTCGCTGTTTTTCGTCTATCCGGAATCGCCCTGGCGCTATGCCGCGCTGATCGGCATCGTTCCGCTCGTGACGGGGCTGTTCTTGACCTGCCCGCTCTATTCCCTTTTCGGGATCTCGACCTGCCCGATGAAGAAGGTGCGCTAACCTTGCCCCTCGAGCCTCCGCGGGCGCCGGGGAGTTCGGCGCCTGCGGGGGATTCTCAGGTGTTGAAGCGGAAGTGGATGACGTCGCCATCGTGGACGACGTATTCCTTGCCTTCGTCGCGGCCCTTGCCGGCCTCCTTCGCGCCCACTTCGCCCTTGTAGGCGATGTAATCGTCGTAGCCGATGGTGAAGGCGCGAATGAAGCCGCGCTCGAAATCCGTATGGATGACGCCTGCCGCCTGCGGAGCCTTGGTGCCGCGGACGATCGTCCAGGCGCGCGTCTCCTTCGGGCCCACGGTGAAGTAGGTGATGAGGTCGAGCAGGTGGTAGCCGGCGCGGATGAGACGGTCGAGGCCGGCT
>JAEWKX010000314.1 GCA_023393575.1 Pseudomonadota bacterium | reverse complement strand
AAGGTCGCGTAGGGCAGTCGCACATCGGCGAATATCGGCGGCTCGCCGGTGTGAGGGAAACTGAACAAGGACCATAGACATACTCGCGAACTGATCGAATCGGCACTGGAGACGCCATCGTCCCCTTGCTTCCTTCACAAACTCCTAAGGTTGCGCGGGGAAGTGGATGTCTCGCCTCGAAAGAGCGACCGCGGATCGTCTCCCGGAGCTGCCGATGACCAAAGACGAGCGGCGCACGCATCGCTCCGGAAGCTGGCGCGGAAAGCGATCGGCCCGCATTATTGACGGCTCGATCCGTGGTCGGCAGGACCCTTGTCTTTAACTGGCGAGGCCAGTAGAACCGGCCGCATCTTCCCCACCAGCCGAGCAGGAAGCGCGCGCCTTGGCCGATTCTTTTGTCCAGCATCCCGATCTTGCCGGCAAGGGCGTCCTGATTACTGGCGGCGGCTCCGGTATCGGGGCCGCATTGACGGCGGGTTTCGCGGCACAGGGCGCCCGGGTGGCTTTCATCGACATCGCCGAGGAGCCGAGCCGTGCACTTGCCGAGACGCTCTCCCAGACGTCGATCCACCCGGTGACCTATCTGAAGGCAGACCTAAAGAGTGTCGAGCAGGCACAAGAAGCCGTTCGTGATGCGGTCGATATCCTCGGCTCCCTTTCGGTACTGGTCAACAATGCCGGCTGGGACGACCGCCATGACGTGGACGAAATTACCGAAGCCTATTGGAACGAGAGCCAGGCCGTAAACCTGCGGCAGATGTTCTTCGTCACGCAGGCTGCCCTTCCCCATCTGCGGCGAGGAAGAGGCAGTTCCATCATCAACTTCTCTTCAATCTCCTACCTGCTCAACATGGGGGACCTCCCATCCTACGCCGCGGCCAAGGCGGGTATCGTCGGTCTCACGAAAAGCCTCGCCGGCCGTCTCGGCACGGAAAGCATAAGGGTGAACGCCATCCTGCCAGGCATGATCGTCACCGAGCGACAGAAGCGCCTGTGGCTGACCGAGGAGAGCATTTCCGAAACTATCGCCCGGCAGTGCCTGAAGCGGACGCTTACGGAGGCCGATCTCGTCGGCCCCTGCCTTTTCCTCGCCTCGTCGGCATCGGCCGGCATGACGGCACAGACCATGATCATCGACGGAGGATTGCTTTGACCAAACCCGCTTTTGCCGCCGTGGACTGGGGCACCAGCAGCTTCCGCCTGTGGCTGATGGATGAAGCCGGCGGCGTACTTGCGGAACGGCGAAGCGGCGAAGGCATGACATCGGCGGCGAAGACGGGCTTCTCGCCGGTCCTGCAATTCCATCTGCAGGCAGTCGAGGCTCCGGCGGATCTGCCGGTAATCGTCTGCGGCATGGCGGGAGCCCGCCAGGGCTGGATCGAGGCCGGCTATGTAGATGTCCCCGCCTTGCTGCCCGCCGTCCTTTCGGGCGCCGTCAAGGTGCCGGGGGAAAGCCGCGCCGTTCATATCCTGCCGGGGTTGGCCCAACGATTGGCCGACGCACCGGACGTGATGCGAGGTGAGGAGACGCAACTGCTGGGGGCACTGGACGGAACCGCCGAAACGGGTGACCAGGTGGTCTGCATGCCGGGAACCCACTCCAAGTGGGTTCGGGTTAACGGAGAGAGCGTTTCCGGCTTTTCCACCTACATGACCGGCGAGCTCTTCGAGGTGATCTCGAAACGTTCCGTGCTGTCCCATTCCCTCGCCGATGCCGAGCCGTTCGCCGGTAACCGGCAAGCTTTCACCGAGGCCGTGCGCACCGCCTTCGAAGCCCCGCAACGCCTCACCAACCAGCTCTTCACGGTTCGGTCCGGAATGCTGCTCGCCGGGCTGATGCCAACGGACGCCGCCGCACGGTTGTCCGGAATTCTGATCGGCATCGAGATCGCGGGCAGTCTTTCTTCTTCCAGTTCCCGTCCGGGCAAGATTCGCCTTGTCGCCTCCGGACGGCTGGCGGAACTCTACGAAGGCGCATTTATGGCCCTGTCCCTGCCATTCAGCACGATTGACGCTGACGAAGCTGTGCGGGCCGGCCTTGCCGCAGCCGCCCGCCAGATCCTGCCTCTTCATCCGTAAAGGACGCCCACCATGACTCGCATCCCTTTCCCCGACATGGCTTATCCCCTGGTCGCCATCCTGCGCGGATTGAAGCCGGAAGAAACGGAATCAGTGGTCGGCAGCCTGATCGAGGCCGGCTTCACTGCGATCGAAATCCCGCTGAATTCTCCCGACCCGTTCCGTTCCATCGAGATAGCCGCCAAGCTGGCACCGGCCCATTGCCTGATAGGCGCCGGCACGGTGCTGACGGTAGAGGACGTGGAACGGCTCGATCGCGCGGGAGGCCGGCTGATGGTCAGCCCGAACGTCGAGCCGGATGTCATCCGTGTCGCTGCGGCCCGCGGCATGGTGACCCTCCCCGGCGTCTTCACCGCCACCGAAGCGCTTGCCGCCGCCAGGGCCGGTGCAACCGGCCTCAAGTTCTTCCCGGCCAGCGTGCTCGGCCCGGCGGGCATCACCGCCATCCGGGCGGTGTTGCCGAAGGACCTGATGGTCGCAGCCGTGGTT
>JAEWKX010000271.1 GCA_023393575.1 Pseudomonadota bacterium | reverse complement strand
GGACACGACGACGCGGGAAATGCCGGCCGCGACGACGGCGTCGGCGCAGGGCGGTGTCTTGCCGTGGTGGGAGCAGGGTTCGAGCGTGACGTAGAGGGTCGCCCCCCTCGCCTTCTCGCCGGCCTGCGACAGTGCCTGGGTTTCCCCATGGGGACGGCCGCCGGGCGCCGTGACGGCGCGGCCGACAATGGCTCCGTCCCTGACCACGACGGCGCCGACGGCGGGATTGGTGGCGGTGAGCCCGGTGCGCCAGCGCGACAGGCGCATGGCGGCCGCCATGTAGCGCCGGTCCTCGGGCGTCACCCTCATGGCGATTACGGCTCTAGCCCGGGGTCGCGGGCGATCTTGGCATTGATTTCCTCGATCACCTTCTCGAAGTCCTCCGCGTGGGAGAAGTCGCGGTAGACCGAGGCATAGCGGACGAAGGCGACGTCATCGAGGCTCTTCAGCGCCTCCAGCACCTGCAGGCCGATCTGTTCCGACGAGATCTCCGTCTCGCCCGAGCTTTCCAGACGCCGGACGATACCGGAGACGGCGCGCTCGATGCGGTCGCTGTCGACCGGCCGCTTGCGCAGCGCGATCTGGAAGGAGCGCACCAGCTTGTCCCGATCGAAGGGCACCTTGCGGTTCGTCTTCTTCAGGACCATCAACTCGCGCAGCTGCACCCGCTCGAAGGTGGTGAACCGACCGCCGCAGTCCGGGCAGATGCGCCGCCGGCGGATGGAGGTATTGTCCTCCGCCGGCCGGGAATCCTTGACCTGCGTGTCTTCCGATCCGCAATAGGGGCAGCGCATCCCGTCTCCTTCGACTTACATATAGGGATACATGGGGAAGTGGCCCGTCAGCGCCACGACCTTCTCGCGCACGGCGGCTTCGACGGCGGCATTGCCCTCGTCCGAATTAGCCGCCTTCAGGCCGTCGAGGACCTCGACGATCAGGTTGCCGATCTCCTTGAACTCCGCCTCCCTGAAACCGCGCGTCGTACCGGCGGGGGTGCCGAGCCGGACGCCCGAGGTGACGAAGGGCTTTTCCGGGTCGAAGGGGATGCCGTTCTTGTTGCAGGTGATGTAGCCGCGGCCGAGGGCTGCCTCCGCCCGCTTGCCGGTGGCGTTCTTCTTGCGCAGATCGACCAGCATGAGGTGGTTGTCGGTGCCGCCGGAGACGATGTCGAGACCACCGGCCTTCAGGGTTTCGGCCAGCGTCCTGGCGTTCCTGACGATCTGCGCCGCATAGTCCTTGAACTGCGGCTGCAGCGCCTCGCCGAAGGCGACCGCCTTGGCGGCGATGATGTGCATCAGCGGACCGCCCTGCAGGCCGGGGAACACGGCGGAATTGAACTTCTTCGCAAGATCCTCGTCATTGGTCAGGATGACGCCGCCGCGCGGGCCACGCAGCGACTTGTGCGTGGTGGTGGTGGCGACGTGGCAATAGGGGAACGGCGACGGGTGCTGGCCACCGGCGACGAGACCGGCGATATGGGCCATGTCGACCATGAGGTAGGCACCGACTTCGTCTGCAATCTCGCGGAAACGCTTCCAGTCCCAGATGCGGGAATAGGCGGTGCCGCCGGCGATGATCAGCTTCGGCTTGTGGGCCCGCGCCTTCTCGGCGACGTCATCCATGTCGAGCAGGTGGTCGTCCTCGCGAACGCCATAGGAGACGACGTTGAACCACTTGCCGGACATGTTCACCGGCGATCCATGCGTCAGGTGGCCACCCGAGTTGAGGTCGAGGCCCATGAACGTGTCGCCCGGCTGCAGGAGCGCCAGGAAGACGGCCTGGTTCATCTGGCTGCCCGAGTTCGGCTGGACGTTGGCGAAATTGACGCCGAACAGCTTCTTGGCGCGCTCGATCGCCAGTTCCTCGGCAATATCGACGAACTGGCAGCCGCCGTAATAGCGCTTGCCCGGATAACCTTCCGCATACTTGTTGGTCATGATCGAACCCTGCGCCTCGAGCACGGCGCGCGAGACGATGTTCTCCGACGCGATCAGCTCGATCTCATGGCGCTGGCGACCGAGTTCCTTCTCGATCGCGCCAAAGATTTCCGGATCGGATTCGGCCAGCGGACGGGAGAAGAAGGCGTCGGTGTTCGACATGGGCGGGGGCTCCTCAGGGGGATCGGGTGCGTGCGCCCTGCGTCTTACCCGCTGCCCCCGTTTTCGGCAATACGGCATGCGACATTTGCAGGTGCGAAGGCGGGGCTCCTCCGGACGAAAAAGCCGCGGCATCGACCGCGGCTTCCGGGCTTTCGCGACAAGACGCTTCCGCTTATTGCGGCAGGAAGTCTTCCTCGCTGATGGGGCCGGCGGACTGTTCGATGCCCGTCGTGGTCTGCAGCGCAAGCTCCGTCGCACCATCCATCTGATAGATGTCGTCGCGGAACTGGACCACGCCGTCGGCAGCCGACCAGGCGCTGACATAGACGATATAGATCGGCACTTCCTCGGCCAGCTTGATCGGCGTGTTGATGCGGCTTGCGATCACCCGCTCCATGTTCTGGCGATCCCAGCCGGGGGTTTCCCTGAGCAGCCATGTCGACAGGTCGCGCACGTTCTGGGCGCGGATGCACCCGGACGATTCAAATCGCATCAGCTTGTTGAACAGGCCCTGCTGGGGCGTGTCGTGCATGTATTCGTTGTGCGG
>JAEWKX010000257.1 GCA_023393575.1 Pseudomonadota bacterium | reverse complement strand
TCATCCAGAGCACGGCCTGTTCGCGCGTCTCGATCGCCTTCGGCGCGCCGCAGATGCTGGCCGCGATCGTCTCGCTCCTTCTGACCGGTTCGATTATTGCCGTCGTCGTGGCTGTCGACGTTCTGCTGCTGATGGTGATGATGTTCCGTAGCAGCCGCATTAGCGAGGCGAACTTCATCGCCAGCCACGGCGATCGCTTCCAGGCGATATCCTTGGCGCGCTCCCTGTCGCAGGCGAATGCCGAGATCCGTTCC
This sequence comes from Pseudomonadota bacterium, assembly GCA_023393575.1. Lineage (GTDB taxonomy): Bacteria > Pseudomonadota > Alphaproteobacteria > Rhizobiales > Rhizobiaceae > Neorhizobium. Next base: position 2,603 of record JAEWKX010000257.1, on the reverse strand, counting down.
AGCAATGAGCGCCTTGAGATCCTGGCAAACCGGGATCCTCTGACCGGACTGGGCAATCGCGCCGCCTTCAATCGCGGCCTTGCCCGGGTCTTGGAGCGGAATCAGCCGGCAGAAGCACCTGTCGCCCTGATGGTCGTGGACCTCGACCGATTCAAATCCATCAACGATACCATGGGCCATTCCGCCGGCGATACCGTCCTCACCGGCCTTGCGCAGCGGCTGCGGGACGCGACCCGTCCCGATGACCTGGTCGTCCGGCTGGGCGGCGATGAATTCGCAGTGGTCATGGACGGCCCCGATGCGGCGGCACGGGCTCATGCGGCGGCTGCTGGCGTCATGGCGCGGATGACCGAGCCCATGCTGGTCGGCGACCGGCCGGTGGCGACCGGCTCCAGCATCGGCCTTGCCTTCTTTCCCGAGCATGCCCGCCTGGCTCACGAACTCTTCGCCTGCGCCGACATTGCGCTCTACGCGGCGAAGGACCAGGGCCGGCGGCGGGTCTGCGTCTTCAATCCGGACATGAAGCGTCGGCTGGACCGCCAGAGACAGCTGGAGATGGATGTCGAGCGGGCAATCGCGACCGGCGAAGTGAAGGTCTTCTTCCAGCCGCAGGTTCGCCTCGCCGATGGTGCCGTCGCCGGCTTCGAGGCCCTTGTCCGCTGGACGCATCCCGAACTCGGCCCCGTCGCGCCGCCGGAGATCGTCCGCGCCGCACGCGCCGTGCATGCCTCGGAGGCACTCACGCGCCATGTCGCGACCGCCGCGGCCGGTCTTGTCCGCCGCTTGCCCTCCCTCGGCGTCGAGGGCGTCTGCGTCGCCGTCAACGTTTCGCCGGGTGAATTCTCAGCCTATTCTCTCTCGCGCACGCTGTGCGAGGTCGTTGACAGTGCCGGCATCGACCCCTCGCAGATGGAGATCGAGATCACCGAGGAAGCCATGCTGGATGCGGCCACGGCAGGCCCCGAGCTGGCGCTCCTGGAACAGGCCGGCTTCCGGCTGGCGGTCGACGATTTCGGCATGGGCCACTCCTCCCTTGCCTATCTGATGAGCCTCAAGGTCGACCGCCTCAAGATCGACCGCAGCTTCGTCGCCGGCATCGGCACCAGCCGCCCGAACCAGGCCCTGATCTCCGCTCTCATCGGTCTGGGCCATGCCCTGTCCATCGACATCGTCGTGGAGGGCGTCGAGACGGCGGAGGATTCCGAGGTCCTGCGCATGCTGGGGTGCCGCTTCGGCCAGGGTTATCTCTACGGCCGGCCTATGCCGCCCGAGGCACTGGAAGAGTGGCTCCGCATTCGCTCCGGCGGCACGGCATCCAGGACGGTGCCGGCGTAGTCATCCGGCTGCACCGTCCATCGCCCGCTTGAGCGCCTCGTAGATTCGCGGATCGCCGCACTGGGCGACGTTGAACCGCATGAACCGTTTCGCCGACTGCGACACGCTGAACACGTTGCCCGGCGCCAGCACCACATCCTCCGCAAGCGCCCGTCTCGCCACCTCCGCCGTATCCGGTCCCCCGGGCAGTTCGCACCACAGGAAGATGCCGCCGCGCGGCTCGATCCACGGCCGGATGCCGAGCTCGCCGAGGCGCTCGCCCACCGCGCCACGGGCCCGTGCCAGCCGCTCGCGCAAACCGTTGAGGTGGCGTCGATAGCTGCCGTCGCACAGGATCGCGTGAACCAGCTCTGCCGAGACCGGATTGCCACCGAAGGTGGTGGCGATCTTGAGGTCCGCCAGCCGCTCGATCCAGTCGCCTCGGGCGGCGACATAGCCGCAGCGCGCAGCCGCTGTCAGCGTCTTGGAGAAGCTGCCGATCTGGATCACCCGCTCGAGCCCGTCGAGCGCCGCAAGCCGGGGCGCCGGCTCCTGGCAGAAGTCGCCGAAGATGTCGTCCTCGACGATCGTGAGTTCCGCCTCCTGCGACAGCGACAGCAGCCTGTGGGCGATCGCCGGCGAGAGCGTCGCTCCCGTCGGGTTGTGCAACCCGCAATTGGTAATGTAGAGCCGCGGCCGGTATTCGGCGAGCGCCGCAGAGAACGCCTCCAGGTCCGGGCCGGCCGGCGTCCAGGGCACGCCGACAATCCTCGCCCGGTGTGCCCGCAAAAGTGCCAGGAAGTTGAAGTAGCACGGGTCGTCGACAAGCACTGTCTCCCCCGGCTCGACGAGCAGGCGGCAGAGCATGTCGATCGCCTGCGTACCGCTTTCGGTCAGCAGGATCTGCTCGGCCGGCGCGGCCACCCCGTGCTCGCCGAGCCGCTGGGAGAGTAGCTGGCGCAGCGGCCGATGGCCGAGCGGCGTGCCGTAGTCCGTCAGCGTCTCGACGCCGCTGCGGGAAAGCCGGCGCAAGGCGCGCCGCAGTTCCTCCTCCGGCATCCAGGAGGGAGGAAGCCAGCCGCAGCCCGGCTTCAGCACCGCCCGTCCCGCCTCCAGCGATTGGCGCGACACCCAGAAGGGATCCACCGCCCGGTCGAGCCGCGGCCCGATCTGAGCCAGCGACAGCGGCTGCTGGCGGCGCAGCACGTAGAAGCCTGATCCCCGTCGCGCCTCGATGACGCCCTCGGCGACCAGCCGGTCATAGGCCTCCACCACGGTCGAGGTGGAGA
>JAEWKX010000212.1 GCA_023393575.1 Pseudomonadota bacterium | reverse complement strand
TCCCAGGTCGACGCCAGCTTGATGAGGATGCGGTCGCGCTCGATGCCGCGCTCCTTATAGGCAGCGACGATGGCGCGCGCCTTGGCGATGGAGGCTTCCGTATCGAAGGAAAGATCCGCGTCGACTTCCGTCGAGACGCGGCCGGGCACCAGTTCGGCGAGCGCCGTACCGACGGAAATCGCCAGCCGATCGGCGACTTCCGCGACGACGGCATCCGAACCGCCGTTGCGCGATTTGCCCCAGGTGATGGCTTCCTTCACCGCATCCGCGAACATCGGCGTGCCGAGCGCCTTGAGGACGATCGTCGGATTGGTCGTGCAATCGACCGGCTTGAGGCGTGCGACCGCCTCGATGTCGCCGGTATCGGCGACCACCGTGGTCATGGAACGGAGCTGTTCGAGTTTCGACGTCATGCCGGAAATCCTTCGGATCATGTGTGGGCGACCGGACGACCACATGGCCGACCTTTCATCGACTATCAACAGCCGAACATGGCCAAGTCAAGACATTTGCTCATCCGGCTCGACATAAGTATCATGTCGTCCCGATTGAAATCCAGGCGGTGTTTTCTTGGCGAAGCTCAGGCGTGAAACGAATTCCGGCATGGCCGAAGCCTCCTCGACGCGGCTGCGGGCGGCATGGCTCTACTACAATCAGGGACTGACGCAGAAGGAGGTCGCGGAACGCCTCGGCGTCAGCCGTTCCACGGTCATCCGGATGCTCGACGAGGCCATGAAGCGCTCGGAAGTCCAGATCTGGATCAATGCGGGCATCGACGACTGCCTGTCGCTGGCGACGCAACTGGAGCAGACCTACGGCCTCGATGAGGCGATCGTCGTCCCGGAGCCGCGGGACAGCAAGGCCGAGGCCTTGGCCAAATCGGTGGGACTGGCGCTCGGCCGGTTTCTCTCCGAGGTCATCCACGACGACATGACGATCGGCGTCGGCTGGGGACGGACGATGACCGCCTCGCTGTCGAGTTTCCGCCCTCCGCGACGCGCGAATTGCAAGGTCGTCTCGCTGCTCGGCGGCATCGTCGCCGTGCACCAGACGAACCCGATCGACTACACATGGCGGCTGGCGAGCCAGTTCGGCGCGGAATGCTATCTGTTCCTTGCGCCGCTGCTTGTCGATTCCATAGAGACCAAGCGCGCCTTGATCGAGAAATGCGGGCTGAAGGCGATCTACGACCTTGCCGAAGAGATGGACCTCGCGGTCGTCAGCTGCGGCGACATCGGCCAGCACTCCACCTCCCTCTCCGAGGGCTTCATCTCCAAGGCCGAACTGGCGGAACTCATCGCGGCCGGCTGCGTCTGCGACACCATGTTCAACTTCCTCGACGCCGACGGCCGTTCCGTCGACCACCCGATCAACGAGCGGGTGATGTCGGTCGACCTCGACACCCTGAAGAAGGCAAAGCACATCGTGCTGTCTTCCGGCGGCGCCCACCGGGCCGTGGCGATCCGGTCCACCATCCACCGCATCGGCTGCAACACGCTGATCACCGACGAGGGGGCTGCACGGGAATTGTTGAGGATCAGCAACTAGACATCATCCGGCCACTCACACGCCCCATGCTGCATGGCAAGACGTTTCTACACGTTCCCCGCCTCCCAGCCGAGGATCGCCCGCTTGCGGGTCAGGCCCCAGTGATAGCCGGTGAGCGCGCCGCTCTTGCCGAGCGCCCGGTGGCAGGGGACGACGAAGGAGATCGGATTGCGGCCGATGGCGGCGCCCACGGCACGGCTGGCGGCCGGCTGGCCGATATCGCGGGCGACGTCGGAATAGGTGACCGCCTTGCCGAACGGGATCTTCAACAGGCTCTGCCAGACGCGAACCTGGAAATCAGAGCCGATCAGCACGACCTTCAACGGCTGGTCCGAAGACCACCGGGAGCGATCGAAGACACGGCGGATATAGGGCGCCGTCACGTCCAGATCCTCGACATATTGTGCATTCGGCCAGCGGCACGTCATGTCCTCCAAGCAAGCCTTCTCAGCCCCGAAATCCGCGAAAGCCAGGCCCGCGAGGCCTCGATCGGTCGCCATCACCAGCGCCACGCCGAAGGGCGAGGGGTGGAAGCCGTAGCGGATGGTGAGTCCTCCGCCTCTCGCCTTCCATTCCCCCGGAGACATCGCCTCGTGCGTGACGAACAGGTCATGCAGCCGCCCCGGCCCGGAAAGGCCGACCTCGTACGAAGCTTCCAGCAGGGGGAGGCCCTCCCTGCCGAGCAGCCGCTTGGCATGGTCAAGGGTGACGGCCTGCAGAAATGCCTTGGGCGACAGTCCGGCCCAACGGGTAAAAACCTTCTGCAGTTGCGTCGGGGACTGGCCGAGTTGAGCCGCAACGGCATCGAGCGAGGGCTGTGCGCGATAGTCGAGCGAAATGAGTTCGATGACCCTGCGGACGGTCTCGTAGTCGTCGCCATCGGGGGTCGCATCGACAGCGGGCTGGGCGATCTGGGCAAGTGCGTTCATCGCTCGTCTCCTTTGCCGCAGAATGACGCAGTCGCGAATGCGAAGCCACCCGATTCTTGCGGTTGTCAGAGCCTTTGCGTCACGCTGGCAAGTGCCCCTCGAAAGGCCTTGGCGAAACTTTCGCGGTCATCGGGATTGAGGAAGGCGCCGATGTCCGCCCGGCACCCCTCCCCCGTGACATACATCGAGGTGATGCCGAACTCCTCGTGGCGGTAGCCGCGGAAGCGGGCCCAGAACGGGTTGAAGCGATGCTCCACCATGCGGCCCGTGGGCGAGAACTTGCGGATCGACAGCCTGGTGCGCCAGACCGTCACCTCCTCACGCGCCCGGCCGGAGCGGTAGCTCAGCCGGAAGGCGACATAGAGAGCGAGGAAATCCAGCCCGAAGAAGAGACCGATCGGCCAGGCACCGCTCACCAGGAAGAAGACGCCATAGAGGAAGCAGATGCCGCCGGAAAGGGCCAGCAGGACGTGGAAGCCCCTGCGGCCGAGCGACCGGTAGGGCGTCAGTTCGGCGGCAAACACCGGTGGCTCCTCGACGACATCCACGTTGCTTTCCCTCGCATCTGCTGTGCTATAGAGGCCATATGGCCCCTCGGAAATCCAAGTCCAGCACAGCGACTTCGCAATTGTCAAATCCAGGCACAGCCCGAGCCAACCGGCATATCCGCTGTCGCTATACGAAAGCGGAGATGGAGGAGATCTTCCGCCGCTTCTCCGTGCAGCGGCCGGAGCCGAAGGGCGAACTGGAACACGTCAACCCCTTCACGCTGGTCGTCGCCGTGGCGCTGTCCGCACAGGCGACGGATGCCGGCGTCAACAGGGCGACACGTGCCCTCTTCAGGATCGCCGACACGCCCGCAAGGATGCTCGCTCTCGGCGAGGAGGGCGTGATCGCCCACATCAAGACCATCGGGCTCTACCGCAACAAGGCGAAGAACGTCATCGCACTGTCGCGCAAGCTGATCGAGGATTTCGACGGCGAGGTGCCGAAGACACGGGAAGAGTTGATGACGCTGCCCGGCGTCGGGCGCAAGACCGCAAACGTCGTCATGTCCATGGCCTTCGGCATCCCGACGCTCGCGGTCGACACGCATGTGTTCCGGCTCGGAAACCGCCTGCTGATGGCGCCGGGCAAGACCCCGGACGAGGTTGAACAACGGTTCCTCAATATTATCCCCAGGCAGTACCTGTTCCATGCCCACCACTGGCTGATCCTGCACGGCCGCTACACCTGCAAGGCGCGCAAGCCGGAATGCGAGCGCTGCGTGATCGCCGATCTCTGCAAGTCGCCGGAAAAGACCTGCGATGTGCCTGCCCCTCTGGTCGAACTGCCGCCGCAGCGAATCGGCGAGGCGGTGGAATAGCCGCGAAGCGCCGCCGGACGCGGCTCAGGCGCTACTGCGTATGCGCCCGGATGACCTCGAGGAACTGGTCGCCGTAGCGTTCGAGCTTCGATTGCCCGACGCCGGAAATGGAAAGCAGCGCCTCCCGACTCCCGGGCCGGACCGTGGCAAAGGCGATGAGGGTGGTGTCGGGAAAGACGACGTAGGGCGGCACTTCGAGAGACTTGGCGATTTCCAGCCGCGTCCGCCGAAGTGCCTCGAACAGCTCCGCGTCGGCGCCCTCCAGCGTCGAGCGGCGGGCGGCCGAGCCGGAGGACTGTCTGGACGCCTTCGCCGTCTTCGGCCGGTCCTTGCGGAAGCGCACCTCCCGCTCGCGCCTGAAGACGGCGCGCGCATCCGCCCCGAGCTTCAGGGCTCCGAAGGCATCATGATCGACGCTGACGAGCCCGGCGGCGAGAAGCTGGCGGTAGACCGACTGCCACGTCTTCGCCGGCAACTCCCTGCCGGCGCCGAAGACCGGCATGTCGACATGGCCGAAACGGATCGTCTTCTCGTTCTCGTTGCCGGTCAGCACGTCGATGAGATGGCCGGTGCCGAACCTCTCGCCGGTGCGGTAGACCGCAGCCAGCGCCTTGATTGCCGCCTCCGTGCCGTCCCAGGTCTCGACCGGCTTCAGGCATGTGTCGCAATTGCCGCAACCGCCGGCATGGGCCTCGCCGAAATGCGCGAGGATCGCCTGCCTGCGGCAGCCGGCCGTCTCGCAGATCGCCAGAAGCGCATTCAGCTTCGCCCGCTCGACACGCTTTATCTCGTCGCTCGACTGGCCGCCGTCGAGCATCCGGCCGCGCTGGATGACGGCGGCCATGCCGTAGGCCATCCAGACCTCGGACGGCAGCCCGTCGCGCCCGGCCCGCCCGGTCTCCTGGTAATAGGCCTCGCCGGAGCCGGGCAGGTCGAGATGGGCGACATAGCGGACGTTCGGCTTGTCGATGCCCATGCCGAAGGCGACGGTCGCGACGAGGCAGAGTTCCTCCTCCTTGAGGAAGGCGTCCTGATTGGCGTCGCGAAGAGCGCGCTCCATGCCGGCATGGTAGGCAAGCGCCCGGAGGCCCTGGGCGTTCAGCCACTCGGCCGTCTCCTCCACCTTGGCGCGCGACAGGCAGTAGACGATGCCGCTCGACCCCTTGTGCCGCGAGAGGAATTGCAGGAGCTGCTGGCGCGGCTGATCCCGCTCGACGATCTCATAGGCGATGTTGGGCCGGTCGAAGGAGGTGGTGAAGACCTCCGCCGATCGGAGCGCCAGCCGCTCGATGATATCGTCGCGGGTATGCGGATCGGCCGTCGCCGTCAGCGCGATGCGCGGCACGCCCGGATAGAGATCGGCAAGCTGCCCCAACTCGCGGTATTCGGGACGGAAGTCATGCCCCCACTGGCTGACGCAATGCGCCTCATCGATGGCGAAGAGCGCGATCTTCGCCGGGCCGATCATGTCCCTGAAGCCGGGCGTCACGATCCGCTCCGGGGTTACGTAGAGAAGGTCGAGCGTACCCTGGCTCAAGGAACGGCGGACTTCGGAAAATTCCTCCGGGGAAAGCGAGGAATTGAGCGCGGCGGCGCGCACGCCAAGCTGCCTCAGCGCCTCGACCTGGTCGCGCATCAACGCGATCAGCGGCGAGACGACGATCCCGAGGCCTTCGCGGCAGAGGGCAGGAACCTGGAAGCAGAGCGACTTGCCCGCACCGGTCGGGAACAGCACGACGGCATCCCCGCCAGAGAGCACGCGGTCTATCACCGCGGCCTGCTTGCCGCGAAAGCTGTCGTATCCGTAGACGTGCCGCAGCACCGCAAGCGGATCCCTTGTCGGACCACGGTCGAACAATGCTGAACTGATTGTGGTGGTTTGCGGCATGAACTGGCTTTCGCGGGAGAGGATTCCCTTCTCCCATACCGCGCGCCGCCTTCGCAAGGGCGGCGGCATCCGCTCCGTCAACAGATCATCCTGCGGCCACGGGTTCCGGACGGAAAGCGGGATCCCGGCGCGAGATTTTCTTGTGGAGATGCACCATCAGCCCCGCCGCGAAGAGCGGCGTCAGGAGGTTGGCGATCGGGATCGCCAGGAAACCGGCGATCAGCAGGCCGGCAAGGAAGACGGTGCCGCGATGCTTCGACCGAAAGGCGCGCGCCTCTGGCGGCGGTCGGAACCGCATGGCGGCGAACTCGAAGAATTCGCGGCCGAGCAGGTATCCGTTCACCAGGAAGAAGGCCACGAGGTTGATGCCGGGCACGAAGAGCAGCAGCAGGGCGACGATGTTGCCGAGGATGACCACGCCCAGGAACTGGAGGGAACCGATGATCGCCTGGCCGAGCGGCATGGCCCGGCCGGGCGCGTCGCCCGGATAGTCGCGCTTCTCCCCCACCTCGGCGACGTCGTCGAGGAAAAGACCCGCGATCAACGCCGTGATCGGCGCGATCAGCAGCGCCAGCGCAAGGGCAAGGCCGACCCCGGCGAAGATCGCCGCGACGAAGGTCAGCCAGCCGGCCCAGTCCGGCACGTCGGGCAGGTAGATCGCAAACCAGGGCCAGACGACGGAGACGAAAGTCTGGCGCAGCGCCAGCCACAGCCCGACGAGGACGAGAACGGTAAGCCCCAGGAC
>JAEWKX010000189.1 GCA_023393575.1 Pseudomonadota bacterium | reverse complement strand
CATCTTGTTGTAGGAGTGGATGGCGTTCTCGCGGGTGAGATCGAAGGAATAGGCGTCCTTCATCAGGAACTCACGCGACCGCATCGTGCCGAAGCGGGGACGGATCTCGTCGCGGAACTTCAACTGTATATGGTAGAGGTTCAGCGGCAGGTTCTTGTAGGACTTCACGTAGGAGCGGAAGATGTCGGTGATCATCTCCTCGTTCGTCGGGCCATAAAGCAGCGGGCGATGCTGCCGGTCCCTGATGCGCAGCATCTCCTTGCCGTAGTCGTCGTAGCGCCCGCTCTCCTGCCAGAGATCGGCGGATTGAAGCGTCGGCATCAGAAGCTCGATGGCGCCGGAACGGTCCTGCTCCTCGCGGATGATCCGGTTCACCTTGTCGAGGACACGCTTGCCGAGCGGCAGCCAGGAATAAATCCCCTGCGCCTGCTGGCGGATCATGCCGGCCCGCAGCATCAGCCGGTGAGAGACGATCTCCGCTTCCTTGGGGTTTTCCTTGAGGATCGGCATGAAATAGCGGGATAGGCGCATGAAATGTTCCGAGGTTTGGACGACCCTGAGGGGAATCGGCAGTTTTGAAGGCGGGTTAGCAGGGTTCATAGCGGTTTCGCCCGGCCAAGGGAACCCGGCCCGACGCGGCGGTCAATTCGGCCGCGATGGGACGCGCCGGATGGGATGACGGGAAAGGATCGGTTTGTGACAAATCTGCGACATTTTTGTCAACAGCGAAATAATGTTCAACTGTAGCAAAAATACAAAAAAAGCAGATGACAAGGCCCAATCTTTAGGCTAGCTTCAGCCCATAAAAGAGGCAGGGAGATCAGTTCCTTGTCCCTTCGCGGTCAAGTCTTGGGAGGATCAGATCTTAGGCGCGCTCGTCGCAGCCCCGGTAACGGTTAAGGATCACGCGAAACTGGAAACAAGGCCTCACGGCCTTGTTTTTTTTTTGGACGCTCGCCGCTAGTCGAATTGCGGCACGACCCGCGGAAGACTACTCAGGCTGATGCCGAAGTAATTCGAGACCACGAACCAACCTGCGTAGATCGCGGCGGAAATCAATGTGGTCAGAAGCAGTACACGTCCTGCACGGAACCGCGCAGGTGCACTTTCCACCGTCCCCAGCGTCACGTCTCCCTCGTCCCCCTGCGACCGCATGCCGAGCGGCAGGACCGCGAACAGAGTGATCCACCAGATGATGAAATAGACAGCTAAGATCGACAACAGCGACATGAGGGCTTCCTGCAGGGACTGCCTGGCTTATAGCGGCAAAGATCGATCACCTCAAACAGGCCGGCAGGCGCGGAGTGTCACACCTCCTCGAGTTCGACAAGCGTTCCGTCGAGGTCCTTGGGATGGAGGAAGAGAACCGGCTTGCCATGGGCGCCGGTCTTCGGATCACCGTCGCCAAGCACGCGAAGGCCGCTCGCCTTCAGTCGGTCGCGGGCCGCGAGGATATCATCGACCTCGTAGCAGATATGGTGCATGCCCCCGGACGGCGACTTCTCCATGAACGATCCGATCGGCGAATCCGCACCGAGCGGTTCCAGCAACTCGACCTTGGTATTGTCGAGTTCGACGAAGACGACGGTCACCCCATGCTCCGGCAGCGCCTGCGGCTGCGACACCCTGGCACCCAATACATCCCGATAGATAGCCGTCGCGCGCGCGAGGTCCGGCACGGCGATCGCGATGTGGTTCACTCGGCCGAGCATGGTTTCCTCCCCTAGACCTTGTTGACGAACACCGTGACGACCGGCTTCTTGCCCCAGGCTTCATTGGCCGTGGAACGGACCGCACGGCGGATCGCTTCCCGCAGGGTCTCCAGGTCTTTGCGGCGAGCGCGGGGAATGCTCTCCACAGCGCCGAGCACGGCGTCGTAGAGCGTATCCTCCATATCCTCGCCCTCCTCGTCGAATTCCGGCAGACCGAAGGCGACCAGATCGGGGTCGCCGAGGAAATCATAACGGCTGTCGAGAAGGACATTCACCGAGACGTGGCCGACATAGGCGAGCTTGCGGCGATCGCCGATCCCCATCTCCTCCAGATCACCGATCAGCTTTCCGTCCTTGAAGATCCGCCCGTGCGCAACCTGGTCGATGACTTCCGCCGGGCCCGGGGCGAGGCGCAGCAGGTCGCCGTTGCGGACCCGCGGGATGGTCGGAATGCCGGCCTGCTCGCCCAGTTCAGCCTGTGCCGTCAGATGCGCCGCCTCGCCGTGGACGGGAACCAGGATCTGCGGGCGGATCCATTCGTACATCCTGAGGAGTTCGTTGCGGCGCGGATGGCCGGAAACGTGAACCAGTGCCTCCCGGTCGGTGACGATGTGGATGCCCTGGTCGATCAGGCCATTCTTGATTTCGAGGATAGCCTTCTCGTTGCCGGGAATCGTTCGCGACGAAAAGACGACGGTGTCACCCGCCGCGAGCGCCACATGGCGCATCTCGTCGCGGGCAATCTTGGCAAGCGCGGCCCGCGGCTCGCCCTGGCTGCCGGTGAGGATGACCACCACGCGGTCACGCGGAACATAGCCATACTCGTCTTCGGCGATGAAGGGCTTGATGCCCTCCATGAGCCCGATGTCACGGGCGACGTTGACAACGCGCTTCATCGAGCTGCCGAGCAGCAGGACCTCCCGGCCCGCGGCATGCGCCGCGTGTGCTATCGACCGGATACGGCCGACATTGGAGGAGAAGGTGGTGATCGCCACCCTGCCCTCGGCGCTTTCGATGATCTTGCGCAGCCCTTCCGAGACCTCTTCCTCCGACGGCGAAACGCCGTCGCGTTCGGCATTGGTGGAATCGCACATCAGCGCCAGCACGCCCTCGTCTCCAACGGCGCGAAACCGTGCTTCGTCCGTCAGCGGGCCGAGAGACGGGGCCTCGTCGATCTTCCAGTCGCCGGTGTGTACCACATTGCCGAGCGGCGTGCGGATGACCAGCGACATGGGCTCTGGTATGGAGTGATTGACGGGAACCGCCTCGATGTCGAACGGGCCGACCGTGATCCGGTCGCCGGCCTTGAACGGCGTCACCGGGATGTCGGCGCGGGTGCCCTCGAAATTTCGCTTCGCCTCCAGCATTCCCGCTGTGAAAGCAGAGGCATAGACCGGCACGTTGAGACCCGGCCACAGGTCGTTGAGGGCTCCGTAATGATCCTCGTGGGCATGGGTGATGATGATGCCCTTGAGGTTGTTCCGCTCGTTGGCGAGAAAACGGATGTCCGGCAGGACAAGGTCCACGCCCGGCAGTTCGGGGCCGGCAAAGGTCACGCCGCAATCGACCATGATCCACTGGCGCTTGCCGGGCGGTCCAAATCCGTAGAGCGCCAGGTTCATGCCGATCTCGCCGACACCGCCGAGCGGCAGAAACACCAGTTCTTCCTGTTTGGCCATAACGTCCTTATTCCGTTTGTGCGAAGAATACATCACCGGCTGCGATCGACAACATCTGTCCGCTGCCGGTCTCGAGCTTCAACAGTCCCTGTTCGTCAATTCCGCCGAACCGGCCAACCAGCGACCGATCCGCGAGGTTCACCGTGATCTGCTCGCCGACGCCGCATGCGACATCCAGCCACCGCAAGGTGATTTCGGCGATGCCGCGACCTTCATCCCAAGATTCCAGAATGCTTGCCATCTCCCTGAAAAGATGCGCAAACAGCTCTTCCGGAGATGCGCGGCAGCCATGATCTTCCAGGCGCGTAACGCCGTAGGCGGCGGTGCCCGGCATATGCCGGATATTGATGCCGATCCCGATGACCAGTGCATGCCGCCCATCGGCCAGCCTCTCCCCCTCCATCAGGATGCCGCAGGTCTTCTGGCGCCCGATCAGGATATCGTTCGGCCACTTGACCTCCACCGGTTCGGACCCGGCGGGCAGCACCGCCCTGATTGCTCCATGGACGGCAAGCGCAACGGCGAGCGGCAACGATCCCAGCCGCTGCATGGGCGCCGGATCAAGCAGGAGCAGGGAGGCGTAGAGGTTGCCCGCTTCGGACGTCCATGGCCGGCCTCGTCGTCCGCGGCCACTCGTCTGCCGCGTCGCCGTCAACCAGAGATGTCCCGGATCACCGGCATGCGCGCGAGCAAGACACTCGCTATTGGTTGAGCCGACGTCTGCGAGGGCTTCATGGCGGAACGCCTCCAGCGAGAAGCGTTCCGTTGTTCTCGCCATCCTCAGAAGAATGATCTAGCGGCAGCGTTCGCCGCGTTACCGACCGGGCCGCCGAAGAGAACATAGGCGGTGACGAAGAGACCGGACAGGCCGAAGACAAGCCGCAATTCGCCGGCGATCCGCGCGAACTCACCCGTCGCTTCGTCGAACCACATCAGCTTGACGATGCGCAGGTAATAATAGGCGCCCACCACCGAGGTCAGCACACCGATGATGGCGAGGGCATAGAGCTTTGCCTCGATGGCTGCGACGAAGACAAAATACTTCGCGAAGAAGCCGGCCAGCGGCGGGATACCCGCCATGGAGAACATCAGCGCTGTCAGGACGACGGCCATGAAGGGCTTGGTGGAAGCAAGGCCTGCGAGATCATCGACGTTCTCGACATTCTCCCCTTCCTTGCGGCGCATCGCCATGATGCAGGCGAAAGTGCCGAGCGTCATCACCATGTAGATAAGCATGTAGAGAATGACGCCGGAAACACCCGTCTCCGTGCCGGCGGCGAGACCGACCAGCGCGAACCCCATGTGACCGATCGAGGAATAGGCCATCAGGCGCTTGATGTTGCGCTGGCCGATGGCCGCGAAGGAACCGAGCAGCATCGACGCGATCGAGACGAAGACGAGGATCTGCTGCCAGTCGGCGACGATCGGCATGAAGGCTTCCGAGACGACGCGCACGAGGATCGCCATGGCGGCGACCTTGGGACCGGCGGCGAAGAAGGCGGTGACCGGCGTCGGAGCGCCTTCATAGACGTCCGGCGTCCACATGTGGAACGGAACGGCGGAAATCTTGAAGCAGACGCCGGCCAGCACGAAGACCAGGCCAAAGACGAGCCCGAGCGAACGCGTGTCGGCCGACAGGACGGCGGCAATCTCGTCGAAGCCGGTATTGCCGGTGAAGCCGTAGACCAGCGAGCATCCGTAGAGCAGCATGCCCGACGACAGCGAACCGAGCACGAAGTATTTCAGGCCGGATTCCGTCGACCGCAGGCTGTCGCGGTTGATGGCGGCGCAGACGTAGAGCGAGAGCGACATCAGCTCGAGGCCGAGGTAGAGCGCCAGCAGGTCGTTGGCCGAGATCAGCAGCATCATGCCGAGCGTCGCCAGCACCATCAGGACGGGGAATTCGAAGCGGTCGAGTTGCTCCGAGCGCGCATGTCCGACCGTCATGACCATGGCCGTGACGGATCCGACCAGCGCAACCACCTTCATGAAGCGCGCAAATGGATCGAGTATGAAGGCGCCGCCATAGGCCTCGCCATTCCCAGGCACCAGCACCAGCCAGAGACCCGCCGCAATGATCAGCGCTACCGCAAGACCCGTGACTGTCGGAGCGGATCGATCACCGGAAAACACCCCGATCATGAGGAGGGCAAGCGCTCCCACCGCCAGAATGATCTCCGGCATGGACAGTTGCAGGCTTGCGAGGAAGAGTTCAGAGCTCATGTCCGATT
>JAEWKX010000162.1 GCA_023393575.1 Pseudomonadota bacterium | reverse complement strand
GCTGCGATCCGCTCTACCGTAAGGCCCTGCGCGTCTCCGTCGGCGCGGTGCTCAAGGTGCCCTATGTCCGAGGCGGCACGATCGAGGGCAATCTGGGGGATCTCGTCCAAACCGGTCACGATGTGTGGGCGCTTTCCCCGTCGGGATCGATGGAGATCCGCTCCATCCCGCCTTCAGGACGGATGGCCCTGGTGACGGGCACCGAGGGGACGGGCTTGCCGGAGGAGGTGCTGCGCAGGTTCAGGACAGCGCGAGTCGCCCAGGCGCCGGGGCTGGACAGCCTCAATGCCGCGACTGCGACGGGCATTGCGCTCTACGAGATGGCAACGGCACAAGGACGCCTGTGACCCGTCAGGCGGCCGGCTCCCGGGACGGGCCGATGATCGCCCTCGCACGGGCTGCGAGGCTTTGCCGTCCGTCCGTCTTCATGGACGTCTTGCCGTCGAGAATTGCGTGAACGGGGGAACCAGGCCCCTCCGCCCTGGCCGTCAGGGCGACCATCATCGCCGCGATGGAGGCGAGTTCGTCGCGGAGCGACTCGTCATTGGCGGCGGTCTTCGCCTTCGACAGCCGGTCGGAGAGGGCTCGCGCACGGTTGTGGGCCTCATCGGCCATTGCGGAAAGTTCCGGCGAGGCTGCGATGATCTCGGACACGGCGGCCGGCTCGATGGTGTCGTCGGCGGGCAGCGGCGTCACCTCCCTATCCGGCCGGGCCCTGTCTTCCGTTCGAGTGGGAGAAATCCGGCCTGTCTTCCTCGCGGCGCGGGTAGCCTCGCGTGCCCCGGCATTGACGACCTTCAGCTTTTCCTTCAGGCGTTCGATCTCCTGCAGCCGCCGCTCCAGCGCGGTTTCCTTGTCGGTGCGTTGCGCGATCTCGCGGGCCAGCTTGTCCTCGAGGCGCAAGGCGCGGTGCTCTTCCTGTGCCAGGCGCGCTTCGGCATTCTTGGCGCGCGCGGTCTGGAGCTTGATGTCGTTGCGCAGTGCCTCGCGCTCGTCCCGGAGCGAGCCAATGCGGAACTTCAGGTTCTCTATTTCCGTATCGCGCGCGGAGAGATCGATGCGCAGGTTGTCGAGGTCGACCGAGAGCTTCGAGACCCGCTGTTCAAGTTCCTCGATCTCCATTCCCTTTGCCGCGTCGGCCTCTTCGGCGGCCTCGACCGCAGCCTTCAACTGCTGGATATAGCTGTCTTCCTGGCGCAGGCGCGACCGGAGATCGGCGGCCTCTATGTCCATGTCGTTGGTCTGCATCTGCAGGTCGTGGTTCTCCGACTGCAGGCGGCGCGCCTCTTCGGCAAGGCTCTCGTAGCGGAGCTTCAGGGCCAGCGCGCGGTCCCGTTCCTGCACCAGTTCCTGCTGTGTCTTGGCGTTCTCGGCCGCGTAGACGGCGCGCGCCATGTCGCGCTGGGCGCGCACTTCCTGCGGGCTGATGGGCAGCGTGGCCTTGATCCGGTTTTCCGTGTAGCGGACGATCCGCCCGTGCACGGCCGGAGCGATCAGCATGATCAGGAGGGCGGCTGAGAGAAAGCCCAGACCGAAAAGGAGAGCGAACTGGATCACGATCTGGCCGTCACGCTAGCAGGATTGGCTGTGGGGATCGGCCCGTGTTTAACCACAACCTCCGGGCTGCTGCAAGCAGACCCTGGCCGGCCCGGACGTCTCAGTTTCATCGAATATCCCCCGTGGCAGATCGGAGGGATAATCGTCGGGATCAGAAAGGGTTCCAGGTGGGGTTACGGGTCAGCTTCAGGTAGCCGACATTGATGCCGAGCCGGGCGCCGACGCCAGTGCGGATCGGCACCAGAACGACGTCGTTGTTGCGCATGACGGTCATGCCGACGCCGGCGACGACGAAGGCCGAACCGGAAACGCCGCCGAAGCGTGCGTACAGGCTGTCGATCGACGGCAGGTCGTAGACGAGCATCATGGCGCGTGAACCCTGGCCGCCATAGTCGATGCCGAGCGAGGGGCCTTGCCAGAACACGGGATGCTGGCCGGCATTCTTGGTGTAGAGTTCGCCCTCGCCATAGGTCAGGCCCGCGATGAAGGCGCCGGAACCTTCCTGGCCCAGGATATAGCCGTTCGGCAGGCCGTATTGCTCGAACGCCTTCTCGACCACCTTGGCCAGGCCGCCGCTGGCGTTGCCGAAGAAGCTGTGTCCGGTATCGATGATTTCCTGCGCGGTGTACTGGCTGCTGCTCTGGGCCTCGGCCGGTCGGGCAGCGATGCCGAGCCACAGCAGGGTCAGCACCATCGCGGCAAGGCGGGCGAGGGAAGAGGTGTCGGTCAAGCGCATCATCAGGTCCGTCTTATTCATTCGGTACGGGTGCAGTTTCGCATATTGGATATATCGTCTTAACAATCGGTTTACCAAATATGTTGTCTTTATGGCCGGGAACACGTCATGTTCGCGCAACCTTGTGCGTGCATCAGTGGCCGCGTGATCAGCATCAGGAGAATGTCATGCCCAGGAATCCGAATCTCACCCTCGATGGGCCAGATCTTGCGGCGCTCCTGTGCAG
>JAEWKX010000161.1 GCA_023393575.1 Pseudomonadota bacterium | reverse complement strand
CTCCTGGAGATAGTCGAGCCGGTCGATAATGCCGGGCAGATCGCCGGTTCCATCTCCGTTGCTGTCACGGAAACTGCGCGGATAGATTTGGTAAACGGTGGCGGTGTGCCACCATTTCCGCTCGATGCCGGGTGCAGCTTCGGGCAGCAGGGCGAAATCCGGCATGTGTGGCTCCAGCATCTCAGACCATGAGGCCGGAACGTCCGCCTGCCGATCCGGTTCCGCCCGGGGAACATAGGGCGAGGGTGTCTGTTAGCTTCCTGACCGCAGCAGAAAGGAGTTACCATGAACAGCAAGCTCCCGCCCATCCCGGAGGAAAACCGGAGCGACAAGGGGCCAGGCGAAGGCGCCGCGGCGGCCCTGTCGCAGGAGAAAGCCGCTGATCCCGCCACGAAGAACTACGACAAGCAGGGTCAGCAGGGAAACAGCAAGATCAACACCACGAACCAGGGTTACCAGCAGGATCGATAGGAGGCCTCATGTCGACGTCAGAAAAAACTCCCGCCAGTATCCGGCAAGGCGGCCCAGGTGCCTCCCATGAAAACGCGAAGGCGCCGTTGCAGGTGAAGAAGCCGGCGGCGGATTCCGACAAGCGTGCCCGGAGCCGTGTCTCCGGTGGCGGAGGCGAGGCTGACAGCCACCATACCCATGACGCGGAGCGAAAGGGTGGATCTTCGCGGCCGGCTCACTAGCCGTCGAAACAACATGTCGAGTCCGCCGACCCGGACTCGACACCTTCGTATTTCCCGAGGTGACGGTGGTGGCAACGAAGCGGTAGGCCATTTCCTCAGCTGCCAACGCCGGTTGTGGAGTGGAGGAGACAGGTGGCATCAATCATCGAAGCAGGCTCTGCCCGCCGTCCACGAAGATGGGAACGCCCGTCACATGCCGGGCCCTCGGGGAAGCCAGGAACAGGATCACATCGGCGACCTCTGCGGCATCGCCCGGCTTGCCTTCCGTAAGAGGGATGTCACCTTCCGGCCAATCGACGGGAATAGCAGTCTGCTGCGGGTTCCTGAGATTGGTATTGTCCTGAATCCTGGTGGCGATCTTCCCCGGACACACGGCGTTAACCCGAATTCCGTGTTTTCCGAGTTCAAGCGCAAGTTGCTGCGTCATGGCCACCTGTGCCGCCTTCGTGGCGGAATAGGCGGTGGCACCCGGCGACGTGAAGGTGCGATTGCCGTTGATGGATGAAACGATGATGATCGTGCCGTCCCCTTGAGATTTCAGAATCGGAACGGTGATATGAAGCGTGAGATAGGTGCCGCGCAGATTGACGCGGATCGTCTTGTCCCATTCCTCCGGCTGCAGTTCGTCTATCGGTGCCCAGACCCCGTTGATACCCGCATTGGCAACCACGATATCCAGTCGGCCGTAGGCTTCCAGAAGTCGGGCGATGGCCGCCCGCATCTGTCCTTCGTCGGCCACATCGGCGACGAGGTCGATCGCCCGTCCGCCCGCGGCGATGATGTCCTCCACCGTCTGCCGGCTCTCGCCGGGCGTGTGACCTAGTGCGGCGACCTTGGCTCCCTGGGCTGCCAGGGTCAGTGCGGCAGCCTTTCCGATGCCGGAACCAGCACCTGTTACAAGGGCCACCCGAGATTGCAGTTCCATAGCTTCACTCCGCTGAAAGCCAGGTCGCTCAAGACGAGCGCTCGTCGGACGAAGTCTCCGTCCGTCGGTTAAGCAGCCGCAGACCCTCTTCATATTTCGCCGTATCCGCTCCGGCTTTCCGGGCTGCCGCAAGGTTGTCACGAAGATCCGCTTCCTTGATGCTCCGCGCCAGGGCATTTCCCGCGGCGCGCCTCACCAGGGCCGGATGGCTTTCGCCTTCACGTTTGGTAAGGGCGTCGACGGCCGCGATGATGTTGTCGGCAAAGCCGTCCGACCGCAGTCGATCGAGCGACCAGTCCGGCGCGCATTCCACAACATCGTGCAGCCAGGCGACGGTCTTTTCATCTTCCGTAGAGACAGACGTCGCGACCCGGGCGACGTGACGGAGCACCGGCTCGCCCGTCTTCCGCTTGATCTGGCCCGCATGGGCCTCTTCGGCGATCGTACGGGCGCGCTCAACCGAGGCGGTCATGACCGATCCTCGTCGAACTGCTCGGCGTCGGAAAGGGGAGGAAGCCAGTCTTCCCGCCGCTTCGTCCAGATCTCGTAAGTCGGCTCCAGATCCGTGGGCGCCATGTCGAGGGAGCCGATGCGGATCTCGACCTCATCCTTGCTCACGTTGAAAAGCCTGGAGCCGCATGTGCTGCAGAAGCCGCGACCGTCGAATACCTCGAGATGGCCGCGGCTCTCGAATGCATGAGCTGGCCAGACGGCGAATGTGACGAAAGCGGAGCCGCTTTCCCTGCGGCAATCGGTGCAATGGCAAAGGCCCACACGGATCGGCGGGCCTTTGGTCGAGTAGGTGACGGCACCACAGAGGCAGCCACCGGAACGGATGATCATTGCAATCTCCTGTGAGATGCTTCGGCATCGAGCCTGCATTCAGGTGATCCGGGAAAACGGCGGGAAACCTGGATAGTTCCTGCCCATGCTCGTTGCACCGTTGAGCGGAGGAGCTCATCTCAGGAAACGGTTGCCGGGCGATGGGACTTGGCGGTTCCGAAATGACCCCTTAAATGGCTGATGGCATGGAGACGGTGTCATGACACCGGCTCGATCTGGAACCGACCGAAAGGCTAAGGTGTATGGCTTCGATCCTGTGCGTCGCTCTCAATCCCTCGATCGATCTGGCAAATGAGGCAGCTCGGGTGGTCCCGACCAAGAAGGTCAGGACCCGCAACCAGCGCCAGAATATCGGGGGCGGCGGCGTGAACGTCGCACGCGTCCTGGCCGAGATGGGGGACCGATGCGAACTCCTGGTGCTGGCGGGTGGCGCGACCGGCCAGGTCTTCCTCGATGCGGTTCGCAAGCTGCCGGTGCATCTGCACGCGATCACGACGGCCGCCGCCACCCGTATCGCCTTCATGGTCAAAGATATGGAAACCGGCGACGAGTACCGTTTCGTTCCCGAAGGTCCCCTGGTCAGGCCCGACGAATATCAGCAGGTCCACCGTTACCTGTCGCAGGGAAAGTGGGATTACGTCGTCCTGAGCGGCAGCCTGCCGCGGGGCATCCCGGACGATGGTTATGCGCAGCTGACGGAGCTATTGGCAGCTCGCGATACCAGGATCATCCTCGATACGTCCGGTCCCGCCCTGAAGGAAGCGCTCAGGATCGGTGGGTTGTTCATGATCAAGCCGAGCCTCGACGAGCTTGAGGGGATCGTGGGGCAGGGTCTGACGGAGGAGACTGCAGTGGTGAAAGCCCGGGAGCTTATTACACGTGGCGCAGTCCGGTATGTCTGCGTCTCTCTCGGGCGAGAGGGTGCCATGCTCGTCAGCGCGGACCAGTTCCTGAAACTTCCCTCTTTGCCGGTAAAGGTCGGATCGACCGTCGGGGCGGGAGACAGTTTCGTCGGCGGCATGCTCTGGGGGCTGATTCACGATTATCCGGTGGAGGAGGCCTTCAAGCTGGGGGTTTCGGCGGGTGCCGCGACAGTGATGAGCGAAGGCACCGACCTGTGCCGCCGCGAAGATGTCTTTGCCCTATATCTGCACGGCAGCCAGGGGTTGACTGCCGATCGCCTCGCTCCTGCCTGAGTTTCGTCCTCGACGGTCCGTGCCGATTCCTGTGATGAACCACATCACATCTGCGGCGTTGTCTCGCCAACAAAAGGTCAACCCGGAGACATCTCGTGGACATCATCCGCATTCTTCTTGCTTTCCTGCTGCCGCCGCTCGGAGTCTTTCTTCAGGTCGGGCTCGGTTTGCATTTCTGGCTGAACATCCTGCTGACGCTCATGGGCTGGCTGCCGGGCATCATTCACGCCCTCTGGGTTATCTTGAAGAAGTGATCGCCTCGCCCCCGGCCCTCACTCAAAATTGAAGAGCGCCAAGAGCGCGTGAACATCGGTGCAGCGATCCTGTGCTACAGTCTGTTCCGACAGAGTGCAGGATCGAGCCCATGCTTGCCACGCTTGCCGTACTCGTTTCGCTGTCGGCGACGGCTTCGCCTCTTCTTGCGCAGGCAGGCGGGGCCGACGACGTCGATGTAGAGCTGGTGC
>JAEWKX010000123.1 GCA_023393575.1 Pseudomonadota bacterium | reverse complement strand
CACCGGCGCCCAGCCGCGGATTTCGCGGATCGCCATGATGTCGATGCAGAATTCCTGGTCTCCCAGATGGAAGGAGACGATCTCGAGATAGGCTCCCGATTGCTTGATGGCGTTGCTCATATCATTTCTCCCACCTGCCAATGGGCTTCGCGGCAGAGGCCGCGCACGCCGCCATTCAGGCTGCCATGATTGTCCAGATCGTGATGCGGAGACGAGATGAACCCGGTGACGTCATGTCCGTGTGGTTTCGCCCGCGACCTCGGTCACGACGGCGCTGTCGGGCGAATCCACCTTCGCACCGGGCAGTGTGCCGAAGAGATATTAAGCTTGTGCTAATGCCGGCCGGGCTCCGGTACTTCCGGAGAGGGTAGATATCGCGTAGACTGAACCCATGGACACCGTTTCACCCGTGCCGCATCGTTTGCCTCTCATCATCCTTGCCGTCTTCGGCGGGGTGGGGATCGTCGTCAGCGCCTTCTACGGCTGGATGCAGTTCGGTTCGACCATGCTCCTGACGCTTGCGGAAAACGGCCTTTCCGGTTGTCTCTGAACCTTGTTCGTTTGAGACAAATCAGCGCGCTCCACAACGTGACGCGGTATTGATTTGCCGGCGCGCGGGCTTTCGCCTATCGAAGGGCCGCCTTGCTGCAGATCGCACGAAGAGAGAAACACATGAAAACGCTGCGCATTATCCTTTGGGCTGCCGTTCTGGTCCTTGGCGGGGTTCTGGCCTGGCTCACGTTCGAGGTCACCCGGAACAAGGAGCAGATCGCCGAGGGACCTTTCGGCGTACCGTTCCAGCTAGTCGCCCAGGATGGAAAGCCGATCACGGAAGAGGCGTTCCGGCAGAAGCCGACTGCGTTGTTTTTCGGCTTCACCCATTGCCCGGAAGTCTGCCCGACGACGCTTTACGAACTCAACGGCTGGATGCACCAGGTCGATCCGGACGGGACCAAGCTTGCGGGCTATTTCGTCACCGTCGATCCCGAGCGTGATCCGCCGGAACTGCTCGGCCAGTATATTTCCAACGTCACCGACCGGATCGTCGGCATTTCCGGACAGCCAGAGAAGGTCATCGAGATGGCCAAGGGTTTCAAGGTGTACTTCAAGAAAGTGCCGCTGGACGAGAAGGATCCGACCGGCGACTACACGATGGACCACACCGCGTCGGTCTTCCTGCTCGACAGGGAGGGCCGCTTCGTCGGGACCATTTCCTACGGCGAGAACGCGGAGACCGCCGTCAAGAAGCTCGATAACCTGATCAAGAGCTGATCGGTGCATAGCGGTTGAAGGGGCGGGGCCTTTGTGGCATCGGTCCCTTCAACAGCAATCATCCGAAAGAGCCACCTTGAGCGAGATCCGCCTCTACATCAGCACCAGCGAGAAGGATGCCGAGTGTATCCTGGACATCTTCTCCGACGTCTTCGGAGAGGAGGATTATGCTCTCGCCACGACCGAGGTGGATGAGAAGCGGGATATCTGGGAAGCCTCTGTCTACATGATGGCCGACGAAGAGGATGAAGTCCGTCGCCGCATGGTCGATGGCCTTGCTCACCTCTTTCCCGATGCGACCGTGGAGAGGGAGGTTATCCCCGATGTCGACTGGATCGCCAGGTCGCTCGAAGGGCTGAAACCGGTCCGTGCCGGGCGGTTTCTGGTTCATGGCTCGCACGACCGCGACAAGGTCGGCGTCAACGACATCGCGATCGAGATCGACGCCGGCCAGGCCTTCGGGACCGGCCACCACGGAACGACCGCCGGCTGCCTCGAGATGATCGACGCCGTTGCCCGCTCGCGGCCGATCCGCAGGGCGCTCGATCTCGGCACCGGCAGCGGCGTTCTAGCGATCGGGCTCAGGAAGATCCGCAATATTCCGATCCTGGCGACCGATATCGATCCGGTTGCGGTCCGTGTGGCGAAGGAGAACGTCCGGCGCAACGGGATCGCTTCGGGCCTCCGGCTGGTGACGGCGCCCGGCTTCCATTCTCCCGCATTCGCGGAAGAAGGGCCGTTCGACCTGATCATCGCCAATATCCTCGCCCGTCCGCTGATGAAGATGGCGCCGCAGCTTACAGCCAATCTGTCCAGCGGCGGTTCCGTAATCCTGTCGGGCATCCTGGCCGGGCAGCGCTGGAAAGTGCTCGCCGCGTATAACGGCGTTCGTCTCCGCCATGTCCGCACCCTCTGGCGCAATGGCTGGGTGACTATCCACCTCCAGCATGGTCAATCCTGAGTTTTGTTGCGACGCAGCATTGCGCTAGACGCAATTCAAGCGAGGGCTTTGCGTCAGGAGAAAGAAAAAGGCGGCACCGGGAGGGTACCGCCTTGCCGATCAGGAGAGCCTGATCAGTCCCGCGAGCCTGGGAGGAAGAGCTCAAGCGGGAAACGCATTCTAATCAGGCCGGCGACGGGGAGGGAGGAACCGTCGGAGCCCTATCGGATCAGAATACGGAGCTGGTCCCGCCCTTGCGGCGCAGTTCCTCGCGGCTGGTGCCCATGCCCTTCAGGGTCTGGTCGTCCAGGTTCATCAGAACGTTGTTGACATAGCGGCTGGCCTGGCGCTCGCGCGCTGCGACCACGCGTTCGAAGGCAGTGCGAAAGATGGAGTTGGCCATTTCGGTAATCCCTTGGTAACGGGCCTTGTTTGGCGCCCGTTCGATAATGAGGATATAGTCGTTCCGCTGTCGCGCAGTGAGGGGCTCTTCCTCAATGGTGTTATGCATTTTATGCATAGGGTGCTTGCCGGGCGCTACCGGATGTTAGCAAGTGCACAATCCCCCGGCCGGTCAATCTCGGACTGGCGGTGGCGGGGTATCGCCGATAGTATCGGGCCTTCCCTCTTCGAAGATTATCCGGAATTCATCATGCTTCAGTCCTTCGACAACAGATCCACCCCGCAGTTCGGCCGCGAAAGGGTTGCCTCGCTTCGAGGATGCTTTGCGGGCCTCGGCATAGACGGCGTTCTTGTGCCGCGCGCCGACGAGTATCAGGGTGAGTATGTGCCGGCGTCCGCCGAGCGTCTCTCCTGGCTTACCGGCTTCACCGGATCGGCGGGGGTGGCGCTGGTCACGCAGTCGCAGGCGGTTGTCTTCGTAGACGGCAGATACACGACGCAATTGAAGGAACAGGTGGACGGGAGCGTTTTCGCCGGCGGCGATCTGGTCAACGAGCCGCCGCATTTGTGGGTGCCGCGCAATGTTGCGAAGGGTTTCCGGCTCGGCATCGACCCCTGGCTGCACACGGCGGCCGAGGTGCGCCGGCTGGAAAAGGCATTGGCGGACGTGGAGGGATCGCTGGTCTTCCTGCCGTCCAACCCGCTTGACGCCATCTGGACGGAGCGGCCGGCCGAGCCGCTGGGGCAGGTGGCGATCCAGAAGGCGGAGCATGCCGGAACGCTCGCAACCGACAAGATCGAGGTGGTTGTCGAGAAGGTGAAGAAGAAGGGGGCGGCTGCAGTCGTCATCACCGATCCGTCCTCGGTGGCTTGGATCTTCAACATCCGCGGGCAGGACGTGCCGCACACGCCGCATCCGCTGGCGCGGGCCATCGTCCCGGCGGAGGGCAGGCCGGAAATCTTCCTCGACGATCGGAAGACGAATATCGAGGTGCGGGCCTACCT
>JAEWKX010000121.1 GCA_023393575.1 Pseudomonadota bacterium | reverse complement strand
TTTGATATGTGCGTTCATCAGGTCATCAGCCTTCGAATTTGGCCATGCGTTCGCCCAGTAGCCCGCGGGGCCGCAGCAACAGGACCAGGAACATCAGGATGTACATCGATGCCTCGGAGGCAGCGGGCAAATATTGGATCGTGATCGAACGGACGACGCCGACCAGCACGGCTGCAAGCACCACACCCCAGAACGAGCCGAGGCCGCCGATAATGACGACGATGAAACCGATCGTCAGGATCTCTGCCCCCATTGCCGGATGAACGGTCGTGATAGGTACGAAAAGAGCACCGCCGATGGCGGCAAGACCTACACCCATCGCAACGAGCGTCGTCATGTAAGGCTGCAGGCGGATCCCGAGCGCCCCGACCATGTCGGGGTTCTGGATCCCTGCCCGGATCACCCGGCCAAAGGACGTACGATTCAGCAGGAGCCAGATGAACCCAAGGATGGCAAGTACGACGCCAAGCATGGCGAGGCGATATTTCGAGAAAAGCAGCGGGCCGATGTCCACCCCGCCCTTGAGGGCGGACGGCAGCGTTTGCGACAGGGGTGCTGCTCCCCAGATCATCCGGAGCGCCTGTTCTGCGATCATCGCCAGTCCGAAGGTCACGAGCAGGCTGAGGATCGGATCCTCCCGGTAGAAACGCCGCAGGATGAAATAATCAAACAGGACGCCGAGACAGCCCACCAGCAAGGGCGAGACGACCACTGCGGGAGCGAATCCCAAATGCGGCGTGAGAGTAACGGCGAGGTAGGCGCCGATCGCATAGAAGCCGCCGTGCGCGAGGTTCACAATCCCCCCGACCGAAAAGATCAGAGAGAGGCCCAACGCGATGAGCAGGTAATATCCGGCCAGAACGAGCCCGTTCACGATCTGCTCGAAGAGGAAGAAGAGTTCCATTGGATTTTCCTGACGATGACCCCCGCGGGGTCGCTCCCGCGAGGGTACGTTGGTCGGCGGATGGTTCAGAGTTTGCAGGTGCCGGCGTTCTCGGGATAAATCGTCGTCAACTTCTCGCCTTCGGCCGGCACGACAGCGCCGAGCTCGAGCATCTCGTAGACGGTTGAGTAGCTGCCCTCCGGCTTAACGGAGAACGAGTAGGCTTCCTGGACCAGTTGGTGGTCGAACTTCCGGAAATATGCCTGCCGCTTCTTGAGGATGTCGAACTCGGCTTCCGTTTCGAAATAATCGATAATCTTCTCGTTGTCGGCTCCCCCGGTTTCCTGGAAAGCCTTGGCGAGAATATTTCCGGTAATATATTCGATCCAGGCATGGTTCTCCGGAACCTGCCCGCCATAGGCGGTCTTGTAGTCTTCGACGAATTTTCTGGTTCCGGGCGTGTCGATCGTATCGAACCACACTGTCGGCCAGACGCCGCCGAAGTTGCCCATGCCTGCCGCCCAGGCATCAGCCGTGTTGAGATTGAATCCCACGGTGGGGGTCGAGAGGCCGAATTCGGCGTATTGCTTCAGGAAGTTGGTGACCTGATTGCCGCCGAGATTGAGGCAGACCACATCCGGCTGGGCTTGGCGGATCTTCAGGATATTGGCCGAGAAATCGGTGGCGTCGGTCGGCACCAGCTCGTCGCCGACGAGTTCGGCATTGTTGGCTGAGAAAAAGGCCTTCGCCGCCTTCAGCAGGTCATGACCGAAAACGTAGTCGGAGGTCACGGTGAAGAACTTCTTGCCTTCCACCATTCCCTGTTGCTTGAGTGCCGTACCGACGGCGTTCACCATCACTGCGTTCGGTATATCGGTGCAGAACATGTAGCGGCTGCAGCGGTCGGCGCGCAGGACGTCGGATCGCGGACCTGTAGCGATGAACAGCTTTTTGTTGCGGGTGGCCACTTCGGAGATTGCGAGTGCCGATGCCGACGAGATCTCGCCAACGAGGACATCCACATTGTCGCGCTCGATCATGCGCTGCGCTTTGGTAGCCGCTGCCTCGGGATTGATGGAATCCTCCGCTATGATCTGCAGCTTGCGGCCGTTGATGCCGCCCGCAGCATTGATCTGATCCACGGATAGCTTCAGGCCATTGATCGCATACTCGCCAAGCGTGCCGAGAAAGCCCGTCAGCGGCACCAGATGACCGAGTAAGATGGGCTGCTCCTGAGCACGCAGGATGGACGGCGCCGCCAGCCCCGACGCCAGGAGCACTCCGGAACCGACGCCGGTCTTGAGGACCTGGCGCCGGGACATGATGAACTTCTCGTTTCCTTCCATTTTGCTTCCTCCCTATGAGCTACATGGATGTCGACGTTTGCCGTGACGCGTCAGGCGCCGATCGGCGGCATGTATCCGTTCAGGTGGGGGGATAAGCGGTTGCCTGCATAATCTCCTCCCGAGCGAAGGCGGTGACCCAGTCCGAGAGTGCAGGAAAGGCGCCCCGCCATTCCTGTTCCGGGTGGCGAAAGTCCAGATATTCAAGGGCCGCGGCGACGGCGAGCGTACCGATATGCGGTGCGGCCAACTGGGCGATCCGTCCCGAGAGATGATCGAGTCCCGCATCGATGCGAGCGCGCTGCGCCGCGATCCACTCCGGCCACCTCAGATCGGCCGGGCGATTGACGAGTTCGTAGCGGAGGTTGACGGCAGCATCCATCATTCCGTCGGCCATCGATTCCAGAACCAGGATCTCCCAGATATCTGCGGTTTCAGACCCGTAGAGACTTGGCCCCTCCCCCCGCCGGTCGAGGAAGCGGCAGATAACGCGGCTGTCGTAGATTGGACCGTCCGGAGTCTGCAGCACCGGGATCTTCGCGAAGGGGGTGGTGACACCCAGGCTGGCATTCCTCACAACCGGATCCACGCGTACCAGCTCCAGATGAAGCGGCACCTGGCGCTCCATTGCAGCCATCCGCACCTTGCGGGCATAGGGCGAGGCCGGAGAATGGAGAAGCTTCAGCATGGTCAGACCAGGCCACCGTTTGGCTGCACGATCTGCCCCGATATCCAGCTCGCCTTGTCGGACGCCAGGAAAGCAATTACGGCGGCGACCTCCTCGGGCCGGCCCACGCGGTTGAAGGGCGACATTGCCGCGGAACGGGCAACCGCCGCCTCGTCCTTGCCGGCACGGAAGAGGTCCGTGTCTACCGGTCCCGGAGCCACCCCGTTGACGCGCACGCCCCTGCCAGCAAGCTCCTTGGCCAGAGATCGCAACATCGCTTCCACCGCAGCCTTCGTGGCCGCGTAAGGCCCGACCCCGGGCACCGCATGGCGCACCAGGGAGGTTGTCAGGGCGATGATCGAGCCATTGTCCTGCACCTGCGCGGCGGCCGAGCGGAGGACGTTGAAAGCGCCGATGATGTTCGTCTCGACGAGCGCGCGCATGCGGTCGGCGTCGAAGGAGGCAAGCGGCCCGGGGGGTACGTTGATGCCGGCATTGGCGACAACGCAATCCAGGGCTCCCAGACGTTCCCGTGCCGTGACGAAGGCCTTCTCCACGCTCGCGGCGTCACGAATATCCACTGCGATGGAGCCGTCCGCCCCGGAGGTGGAGGTGGATGCCACCTTCCAGCCCTCGGCACGCATAGCCTGCACGACGGCGGCGCCGATGCCACGCGATCCACCCACGACCAAGACGCTCTTCATACACTCTCTCCCACCAGACCGGCCAGCGCGAAGCGCAGGGCATCCGCGTTCACATCCGCCCGCAGCACTTTCTGCTCGACGTCGTTCCTTCGTCTGGCCGGGAACCTGCGCCTTTTTTCCCACGGCCGCCAATAGGGTTTGCGATCAGGTCCATAAGAAGATCATATAGTTTTAACCCGCTGTTTCACCTTGGTTTCCTGAAACAGATCCACCGTGCCCCACACCGTAACCTCTTGTCGGGAGGACGATGCCGGATGCCATTTCGAGATCGCTGATAAGCGCCGTACCGCAGTCCATGTCACGCAGGACCAGGT
>JAEWKX010000119.1 GCA_023393575.1 Pseudomonadota bacterium | reverse complement strand
AGCCCTCTACTGTAGCGTATCGCGGCCCGGCGGCCTCCGTCTTCAGCGTCAAATGCGACGCTGGCCGGCCTTTGCGTGTAGCCGAGACCTGTCAAGGTCCGCATTACCCACGCTCAGGTACGAGGCGTCATCGCCGGTCAACGAGGGGCCTGAAATAGCTGAATCGCGGGTTTTGCTCGCAACCTCTCGAATCGCGCAGGAATCGGCAACAGCTGCAGCCGCCCGATGACCACCCTCAAGCAATTAATCTTCTTCTTCGGCTGGACGTCCAAATATTTTTTGATACGACTATTGTGAATCCAAGTATATCTTGCCGAAGGCGTTGATTATGAAGGTTGCATTGATCACGGGCATAACTGGACAGGACGGATCGTATCTTGCGGAACTTCTGCTTCAGAAAGATTACCAGGTTCACGGCATCAAACGCCGCTCATCCCTCTTCAACACCGACCGCATCGATCATCTGTACCAGGATCCTCACGAGAAAAACCGTACCCTCATCCTGCACTATGGAGACATGACGGACTCCTCGAGCCTGGTCCGGATCATCCAGCAGGTGCAGCCGGACGAAATCTACAACCTGGCTGCCCAGTCCCATGTCGCCGTCTCATTCGAGGAGCCGGAATATACGGCAAACTCAGATGCACTAGGGCCATTGCGTATTCTTGAAGCGATCCGCATCCTGGGGCTGGAAAAGAAAACCCGCTTCTACCAGGCGTCGACTTCGGAACTTTACGGGCTCGTCCAGGAGACCCCCCAGCGCGAGCCGACCCCCTTCTACCCGCGGTCGCCCTATGCGGTGGCGAAGCTCTATGCCTATTGGATTACCGTCAACTATCGTGAGGCATACGGGATGTATGCCTGCAACGGCATCCTCTTCAACCATGAGAGCCCGGTGCGGGGGGAGACCTTCGTCACACGCAAGATCACCCGGGCGATCGCCCGACTCAAGCTCGGCCTTCAGGATTGCCTTTATCTTGGAAATCTCGACGCCCGGCGCGACTGGGGCCACGCCAGGGATTATGTCGAGATGCAGTGGCTGATGCTCCAGCAGGACGAGCCCGAAGACTTCGTGATCGCCACCGGCGTCCAGTACAGCGTGCGCGACTTCGTGGATGCCGCCGCGGCCGAGGTCGGCATCGCGATCACCTGGAGAGGACAGGGGGTCGAGGAGAAGGGCTATACCAAGGATGGCCGATGCATCGTCGCCGTTGATCCACGCTATTTCCGGCCTACCGAGGTGGAGACCTTGCTGGGAGATCCGAGCAAGGCCAAGGGGAAACTAGGCTGGGAGCCGAAGACGACCTTCCGCGAGCTCGTCGCCGAGATGATGCGGGAAGACCTGAAATCGGCGGAGCGCGACGAACTGGTCAAGCGCCATGGCTTCTCCGCCTACGATTATCACGAGTAAACCATGGACAAGAACGCGAAGATATATGTGGCCGGCCATCGCGGCATGGTGGGGTCGGCGATCGTCCGCAAGCTCGCGGCGGCCGGGTACGCAAATATCGTGACGCGGTCGCATGGCGAGCTTGATCTGGTGGACCAGCAGGCAGTCAGCCGGTTCCTGGCGAAGGAGGCGCCCGATTACATCTTCATGGCTGCGGCGAAGGTCGGCGGCATCCATGCCAACAACACCTTCCGCGCCGAATTCCTCTACCAGAACCTGATGATCGAGGCGAATATCGTCCACGGTGCGTGGCTGGCCGGCGTCAAGAGGATGCTGTTTCTCGGCTCAAGCTGCATCTATCCGCGCGACTGCCCGCAGCCGATCCGCGAGGATTACCTGCTGACGGGGCCTCTGGAACAGACCAACGAGCCCTATGCGATCGCCAAGATTGCCGGCGTCAAACTCTGCGAGAGCTACAATAGACAGTATGGCACGAGCTACGTATCGGCCATGCCGACCAATCTCTACGGTCCGAACGACAATTACGATCTCCACAGCAGCCATGTCCTGCCGGCGCTCATCCGCAAGGCTCACGAGGCGAAGGCGCGAGGTGAATCGGAACTCGTCGTCTGGGGGTCAGGCAAACCGATGCGCGAGTTTCTGTACGTCGACGACATGGCGGACGCCTGCGTCTTCCTGATGGAGAGCGGCGTAACGGACGGCCTCTTCAACATCGGCACGGGCGAGGACGTGACCATCCGGGAACTGGCCGAGACGGTGATGGATGTGGTCGGATTCGACGGTCGGATCGTCTATGACAGCTCAAAACCTGACGGGACGCCCCGCAAGCTGCTCGATGTGGACAAGATGAAGTCGCTCGGCTGGGAAGCAGGCGTACCGCTGAAGGACGGAATCATGAAAGCTTACGGCGATTTCGTTCAGCGCTTCGATCCGGAGAGTACCTCCCGCTAGCCCCGCGCAAGCATGAACCGGCATTCCTTTTCCACCCGATGAAGGGTAGTGAAAAGGAACCATGACCGTGTCTCGAGATCTCGACTTGCCATACGTAATATCCGAACAAGCGCTTGGCCTCTTCCTGGAAGATAACGACATCGAGGCATTGACCGACATTCTGGTCGAATCGCTGGAGGAAGCCCTGCTCATCCTGCGCGATGAGATTCAAGAGGGATCGCTCCACTAGCACGCGGAGCCGCCGAATCTCAAATCTCGAATCTCGCGAAGCGTGACATCGGTTCATCAACGGTTACATCAATATCGGAACAAGGTCTTCCCTTGAGGGTTCTTCTGCGCGGAAGGGCAACGAAAGGAGAAAGACATGAAAAAGGTTCTCATCGCGTCTTGCGCGATCTTTGCGGCGACCCTTGCAACCGGCGCCTCCGCCCAGGAAGGCACCGCCAGCGGTGCAGCCGGCGGCGCTGTAACAGGTGCCATCGTCGGCGGCCCGGTCGGTGCGGCTGTCGGCGGCATTGCCGGGGCGGCTATCGGCACGGCGATCGACCCGCCGCCGCAGGAAGTCATCCGCTATGTGGAAACGCAGCCTGCACCTTCCGCGAGCGTCGTCGTGGAGGAGAAAATCGTGGTCGGCAAGCCCGTCCCCGAAACCGTGGTCCTCACCCCCGTTCCCGACCACGAGACCTACGCCTATGCGGTGGTCAACGAGCAGCGCGTGATCGTCGATCCGCAGACCCGCACGGTGGTCCAGGTGATCCAGTAGGAACAGCCAATCGGGGATCCATCCCATGCGATGGTTTCGGGATCTCTTACTTGAGGTCCCGAAACCTCGTTTAAACCAAGACTTCCTTGTCGATCCGGTCCTGCTGGCCGAAGAATTTCAGATAACGCTCGACTTCCCTCGGATCGCCGGTCGCCTTGCGCGGATTGTCGGAAAGCTTTACGGCCGGCCGGCCGTTCGCCTCGCTGACCTTGCAAACGAGGGAGATCGGCTTGAGGCTTTCTACATGCTGCGGAGCGCAGCCCGCGAAATCGTTGGTCAGGTTGGTACCCCAGCCGAAACTCATGCGCACGCGGCCTTCGAAATGACGGTAGGTATCGATGATCGCTTCGACATCCAATCCGTCCGAGAAGATCAGGAGCTTGCCTTTCGGATCTCGCCCCATCTTCTGCCACCAGTCGATGATTTTCTCTCCGCCCTCGATGGGTGGTGCGCTATCCGGCCGGAAACCGGTCCAGTCGGCCACCCATTCCGGCGCATCGCGAAGGAACGCCGCCGTCCCGAACGCATCCGGCAGCACGATCAGCAGGTTGCCGCCATAGAGCCGGTTCCAGTCTTTCATGACCTTGAACGGAGCGGCCCGAAGCTCTTCGTCGCTGTTCGCGAGCGCCGCAACCACCATCGGTAATTCATGCGCATTCGTCCCCACGGCTTCGAGATCGGAATCCATAGCGAGAAGGACGTTGCTCGTCCCCGTGAAGGCCGGTCCGATACCTTCCTTCAACGCCTCGACGCACCAGCGCTGCCACAGGAAGCTGTGGCGCCGGCGGGTTCCGAAATCGGAAATCCGCAGCCCCGGAAGATCGCGGAGACGTTCCACCTTCTCCCACATCTTCGCCTTGGCGCGTGCGTACAGGACGTCCAGCGTGAACAGCCCCATTCGTCGCATGGCCGCGCGCGAGCGAAGCTCGTTGATGATCGCAAGGGCCGGAATCTCCCAGAGCGTCGTATCCATCCATCGACCATGGAAATTCAATTCGTACTGCCCGTCCCTCTTCGACAGCTCGTATTCAGGAAGCCGGTAAGAGGAGAGCCAGGTCAGGAACTCGGGCTCGAAAATCTGCTTGCGGCCGTAGAACGTGTTACCGGCCAGCCAGATCATCTCCTTTTTCGACAGCCTGACGCCGCGGGCATGATCGAGCTGCTCACGCAGTTCCCCCTCGTCGATCTCTTCGGCAAGGCGAACCGTCTTCGTCCGATTGATGAGGGAAAAGGTCGCATCCACATCCGGATAAAGCTTCCAGATCATCTGCAGCATCAGGAGCTTGTAGAAGTCCGTGTCGATCAGGCTGCGAATAATCGGGTCCAGCTTCCATGTGTGGTTATAGACCCTGGTCGCGATATCCGTCTTGGTCATGCCTGTCCTGCCTTGGTCCGCGACGGAACCCGATCGCCTGATCGACTGGAGGAAACCGATGTTTCCTTCGGGTCGCAAGACTTAGGGAAAAATGGCGGGCAAGTCCACGGCATTCGGCCGTGGGCGTCACCGCCGAAGCG
>JAEWKX010000398.1 GCA_023393575.1 Pseudomonadota bacterium | reverse complement strand
ACCCAGGCCGTGCTTCGGCTGATGACCTGGCTGTCGCGGGCCTTTCGGATCGGCGGCTTTGGCGGGTCGGGCGGACTGGAGAGGTCAGTGCATGACGGGCTGGTGACGGATGCCGCCGGCCTGCAATCCTGGCTCCGGGCGGTCCTCTGCCATGGCAGCCTGTGGAATGACGCCATACTGTTCGCCGAGGCCTGGCGGCGGCACGACGACCAGGAGGCGCTATGCGAGGTTTCGGAACTGGGACTGGCACTTGCCGGATCGGCGGAGCGGCATTTCGAGACGCTGTCCCTCGGGAAAGCCTTTGTCGCTGCCGCGACGGCCTGGCCGCATGCGGTTTACGGCCGGCTCCCGAAGGAGGTGCCGTTTCCGGTCGTGGTCGGCGCCGTTGCGGCTGCCCATGCCATCCCGCTCGAGGACGCGCTGGCGGCCTTCCTGCACGCGGCTCTCTCCCAGTCCGTATCTGCCGGCATCCGGCTTGGAGCCTGCGGCCAGGCGGAGGGTGTCGGCATCCTGGCGGAACAGGAGGCCATCATCCTGGACGTATGCCGCCGCGTTTCGGCCAGCACGCCCGACGATCTCGGGACGGCGGCCATCCAGGCGGAGATCGCCTCGCTTCGTCACGAGACACAGCATTCGAGGCTGTTCCGCTCCTGAGGAGCAGGCCTCGCGGAACAGAAAGACCACCAGCATGAAATCGCCCAACGGACCGCTGCGCGTCGGCATCGGCGGGCCCGTCGGCTCCGGCAAGACGGCGCTGGCGGAGAAGCTCTGCAAGGCGATGCGGGACGACTACTCCGTCGCCGTCGTCACCAACGACATCTACACGCGGGAGGATGCGGAGGCGCTGGTGCGCTGCCAGGCGCTGACGTCGGACCGGATCGTCGGGGTGGAGACCGGTGGCTGCCCCCACACGGCCATCCGCGAGGATGCGACGATCAACCTGCAGGCGATCGCCGGCCTCGTCGAGCGTTTCCCGGACCTCGACCTCGTCTTCATCGAATCCGGTGGCGATAACCTCGCCGCCACCTTCTCGCCGGATCTCGCGGACCTCACCATCTACGTCATCTCCACCTGCCAGGGCGAGGAGATCCCCCGCAAGGGTGGGCCGGGCATCACGCGCTCTGACCTGCTGGTCATCAACAAGAAGGATCTGGCGCCCTATGTCGGCGTCGATCTCGACGTGATGGATCGCGATGCTGCCCGCATGCGGCAGGCAAGACCGCATGTCTTCACCGACCTGAAGCGCGGCGAGGGGGTCGATCACGTCGTGCGTTTCCTGAAGGAAAACGGCGGCCTCTGAAGCTCGCCGGGAAGACGCGTCAGATGTTGCGCAAGGCGTTCACGTCGCCGATCTGGATGATGCGGCCGCGTACGGTCACGCCGACCCGGCGCAGCGAGGAGAAAGCGCGCGACAGCGCCTCGGGTGCCAATCCCAGCATGCCTGCCAGCAGGCTCTTCTGGAAGGGCAGCCGTACGGAGGCGGAGCCGCCCTCCGCCGGACAGCTCTTGAGCAGGTATTCCGCTACCCGTTGCGGAGCGGTGTGCAGGCGATCGTTCGCCACGCAGTCCATCGTCGTCAACAGATGGTGCGACAGGCAGGACATGATCGCGCGCGCGATCGCCGGCTCATGCTCCGCCAACTGGCGTGTCGTGCGGATGTCGAAGCGGGCGAGGGTGGTGTTTTCCGCGGTCTGCGCATTGAACCGGTAGATATCGTCTCCGTAGATCAAGCATTCGGCGAAGGTGTCGCCGGGAGCGCAGACGCGGATATCCGCCTCGCGCCCTTCGCGGTTCAGCCGGTAGAGCCGCACATAGCCGGACAGGACGCAGTAGAAATGGTCGGCCTCGGTACCTTCGCGAAAGATGATGTGGCGAGCCGGGACGCTGGTGATCGAAACCGTGTTCAGCATCTTCACCAGGGCCTCGCCGTTGAGGGCCGCCATGAAGGGCGTCCGCATCAGCACCGCCTTGTCGCGGCTATTCACTCTCAGGCTCTTGTTCATGGTGACCGTCGGCTTTTCCATTGCGGGACGCGGTTGTTCGAGAAGATGGCAATGGCCAAATCTAGCAACTGTGCAGAGAAAGCATTTGATGTCGATCAAATGCGGGAGCGGTTTTTCTGCAAGCAAAAAGGCCGGACTCTCGCCCGGCCTTCCATCCGCTCATGCTGTGCGGTCACTCCGCTGCCCAGGGCGTCAGCCTCAGGACATTGTTTCCGGGTTCGCCGCCGGCCTTGTCGTCGTTGGCCCCCTTCTGCCTTTCCATGGACGCCACGCGCTCCTCCAGCGTCGCGATCGACTGCGCGGCCTCGTGCGCCCTGCGGCTGAGTTCCTCGGACGACAGTTCCGTGGTCTCCTCCTCCTTCTTGCCGACCATGCGGCCGAAGACGCGGCCAAGCAGCCGGGAGAGGTCGTCCATGATCAGGAAGAAGGCCGGCACGACGACCAGCGACAGCACCGTCGAGACGATGATGCCGCCCATCACGGCAATCGCCATCGGCGCGCGGAAGGCACCGCCCTCGCC
>JAEWKX010000266.1 GCA_023393575.1 Pseudomonadota bacterium | reverse complement strand
CGAGATCGTCGGCGTCACCGATGACGACGACCGCGAGAACGAAGGGGACCTGATCGTCGCGGCCGTCCACTGCACGGCCGAGAAGATGGCCTTCATCGTCCGGCACACCTCCGGCATTGTCTGCGCGCCGATGCCGCGCGAGGAGGCCAAGCGGCTCAACCTCAACGCCATGGTGGCGGAAAACGACAGCGCCCACACCACCGCCTTCACGGTGACCGTCGACTTCAAGCACGGCACGACGACAGGCATTTCGGCGGAGGACCGCACGCTGACGGTACGCAATCTCGCCAACCCCAACGCCGGCCCCCCCGATTTCGTGCGCCCGGGCCATATCTTCCCGCTCATCGCCCGCGAGGGCGGCGTGCTGATGCGCTCGGGCCATACCGAAGCCGCGGTCGACCTCTGCAAGCTCGCCGGCCTGCCGCCCGTCGGCGTGATCTGCGAGCTCGTCAACGACGACGGTACGGTCATGCGGGGACTGCAGGTGGCGGACTTCGCCGAGAAGAACGGCCTGAAGCAGGTTTCCGTCGCCGATCTGATCGCGTACCGGCAGCGCAAGGAAACGCTGATCGAACTGCAGTCGACCTTCGACGTCGATACCCGGGTCGGCAAGGCGAAGGGCCATGCCTATTCGCTGCCCTGGGATCCGATGCAGCACGTCGCCATCGTCTTCGGGGACATCCGCGACGGGATAGACATCCCTGTTCGCCTGCATCTGGAAAACGTGGCGGCCGATGTCTTCGGCGCCCGGCGTCCGGTCGAGACCTAC
The DNA here is from genome assembly GCA_023393575.1 of Pseudomonadota bacterium. Classification (GTDB taxonomy): domain Bacteria; phylum Pseudomonadota; class Alphaproteobacteria; order Rhizobiales; family Rhizobiaceae; genus Neorhizobium. The sequence goes on along the minus strand of JAEWKX010000266.1, from coordinate 14,309 downwards.
ATGGAGAAGATCGCGGCCGAGGGCCGCGGCGTCATCATCTACCTGCGCGTAGGCTCCGTCGGCGTCGGCCAGAAGGATCACGGACGCAAGCACCGCCATGACCAGGAAGCGCACGAGCAGGCCAAGGAACGGGAAAACGAATGGCTCGAAATCGGCCTCGGCGCGCAGATCCTCAAGGACCTCGGGATCACCTCCATCAAGCTTTTGACCCGCAGCGAACGACATTATGTCGGCCTGGAAGGATTCGGTATCCGGATCGCGGAAACGGTTATCTGCTGAGGCCGCGCTTCGGCCGGGACAATGGGAGCGGCTAGGCGCCGATAGGACCTTCTGTCGCCGGTGACGGGTCGCCCGCCCATATAAGCCGATAGATGTCGCCCTGCCGTACCGATTGCACGGCTGCCGGCCGAAGCACGGCAAAGCAGGTACCGCCGGGATGGCGGACAGACGGATAGACGATCCCGTTCAGGCCTTGAGCCCGGGCCTGCGCGGCAAGGGCGTTCCCTTCGGGATAGCCGGTTGCCTTGTCCGGATGCAGCGCGGGATGGGTGGGGAGAGACCTCAGATCGAGGAAATCTCCCGACAGGCTGCAGAACATTTCCGCATAATCGACCGCGGCTTCGAAATGGCCGGTCCGCGCCAGGAACTCGGTCATATGGAAGGTGATCTCCGCGAGGCACGTCCCGACATCGAGCGCGGCATACCATGCGCCCCGGTTCTCGCCATTGAATCGGTTCGGCTCGCGCGGCTTGGCGTAGGCGAAACTCGCATTGATGAAGTGTGCATGAGGAACGTCGTAGACGAGTTCATGTGCCGCGAGACCCGAGATGCCGGTGCTCTCCGCCATGCTGCGGCTGCTGGTCGCGCCTTCGATCTCCGCCAGTTCGGCAAGCTCGTCCGCATCATCGACCAGGGGCGCTAGCACCGATTCGCGGAGCCGCGCCGTGGAGACAAGCCGAACCCGTCCTCGAATAGGCCGTGGTGATGATCGGAACATCACCGGTCAAAGGCCTCCACGCACGGCATCGACATACCGGCGAACATCCAGCATCAGCGGGATGCCTCCTTCGATCATGGCGCTGACCGGAGTTTCTCCACGGAACAAAGGCCCTGAATTTTCCAGCGAAGGCCAGCGATCCGCCATGCCGTCGGCAAACAGCAGATGCAGCCCCTTGTAGATGCCGGTCAGGACCGAAATACGCGTCATCTGGTCCTGGCTGAGCGCCCGGCCCTCGCTTCCCGGCTTCAGCCGATCCCAGGTGCTGACCGATACTCCCAGCAAAGCCGCGGCCTCGGCACCCGTCAGATCCCATTCCTCGACCAGCCTGCGAAAGGCTTTGAGGGCCGTGGCAGACAACCGTGCGCGGTCGGCCTCGGATGCAAAACTCCGGCGCCTTCGGGTGCCTCGTGCTGACGCGAGCTCAAGTGCGGCGGGCATACCGTCTCCATCAATTGACAGCTACAATATACATCATTTGACGACTATTGCCATCACTGATCTCAATCGGCCCGCCAGCCGGGCAGGAAGCTGAGACGTTCCGCGCCCGCGAACCGTCCGACACGCAGCAGTTCGGCTTCCAGTTTCTCGAGCCGGCCGCGAGAGGCGCGTATGCCGCGCTCCAGCCAGAGGCGCCTGACATCAAGCGTTCCGGCCTTGCGGTCCGCCTTCATGTCGATGCGGCCGATCATCCTGTCGCCCTCGATCAGCGGGAAGACGTAATAGCCGTATTGCCGCTTCGGCTCCGGCACGAAGATCTCGATGCGGTAGCTGAAATCGAACAGCCGTTCGGCGCGGTTGCGATCCCGCAGCAGAGGGTCGAAGGGGCTCAGGACCCGGATGCGGGCCGGCGGTTCGGGAATGTCCCCGAGATTTTCGGGAAAGCCCGCAAGCGCATGGGCAGCGCGCGGCCGGCTGCCATTGGCGGTCTCGATGACCACCTCCGTCAATTCGTCGCGGCGGGCCGCAACCCATTCCTTCGCCTCCTGGGGCGTGACCAGGTCCCAGAAGGCGGCGATCTCGCCGGAGGTGGCAAATCCCAGCCGCTCCAGCGCGCCGCGGCAGGCCCAGTCGACAAACTCCTCGTGGCTCACCTCCGGCTCGTGGTGATGGGCCGGCAGCACCCGCTCCGTCAGGTCGTAGATCTTCTGGAAGTTCACCCTGCCCGCGATCGCAAGCTTTCCCGTGTGCCAGTAGTATTCCAGGGCGGTCTTGCTGGGATGCCAGTTCCACCATCCGCCGGACTTGTGCTCCTGCGCCTTCATCTCGCGGGCCATGATCGGCCCATCTTCGACGATGCGCCGGTAGGTCTCCTCGAAGGCGCTGTCGAAATTCTCGCCCTGCCATTTTCGCCACCGCTCGCCGATCACCGCTTCGCGGCGACGGAAACGATGTTTCCAGTAGCGAAAAAAGCCGGAGGGAATGACCGAGGCATCATGCGTCCAGTGTTCGAAAAGCTCGCCATCCTTCTCCAGGAGATGCTGCAGGTGCTCGCGGCGGTAGGTCTGGTTGCGGGAGAACAGGATCATGTGATGGGCGCGCTCGACGGTTGCGATACTGTCGATCTGCACGAAGCCCATCTTGTCGATCAGGCTCAACAGGCCGGACTTGTCCAGGCTGCGGGAGGGCGGCTGGGAAAGCCCCTGCCGCTCCAGAAACATCCTGCGGGCCTGCTCGTTCGGGATGAGAATCACCATGCCTGCAAGACTAGGGCGATCACGGTCCCACTTCAATGTTCACGTTCTGTTTTACTTCCCCCCCTCCCTGCATCCGGTCTATAGCAGCGCCAGCAAGCGAGGGATGCGCGGGTGGACGTCGAATTCGATCAGGCAGGGGCGAGCTTCGACGGGCGAACCGCCCTGCATCCCTTGTCCCTCTCGCTGACGGAGCGCCGGATTGCAATCATCGGCCTCAACGGATCCGGCAAGACGACCTTTGCGCGGATGATCAACGGGCTGGTGCAACCGAGCCAGGGGCGTGTGGTCGTGAACGGGCTCGATACGGCCGCGGATGGCGACGCGGTGCGCAGCCAGGTCGGCTTCATCTTCCAGAATCCGCAGAACCAGATCATCCTTCCCATTCTCCGCGAGGACATCGAACTGGGACTTCGCCGCCGGAAGCTGACGCAGAGCCAGATAGAGGACAGGGTGAGCGGCGTACTCGCCCGTTTCGGCATCGGGCATCTGGCCGGCCGCCGGGTTCATGAACTCTCCGGGGGAGAGCTGCAACTCGCGGCACTTGCCTCCGTCCTGGTCACCGAGCCGCCGATCGTCATCCTGGACGAGCCGACGAACCAGCTCGACCTGCGCAATCGCGCGCTCGTCGAGAGGACGCTGCGCGCACTGGACGAGGATGTGCTGGTGATCAGCCACGACCTTTCCCTGATCGAGGACTTCGACAGGGTGCTGCTTTTTCATGAAGGGCGCGTCGTGGCGGACGGCACACCGGCAGAGGTCGTCGACGAATACCGGAAGATCGCCACGCCATGAAATCTCTCTACGTCGAGGGAGACAGCCGGCTCCACCGCCTGTCTCCGCGCGTCAAGCTCGTCCTCCTCGTTGCCGCCAGCCTGGCGCTCTTTCTGACCCGCTCCCCGATCGTTCTGGGCGGTGCGGCGCTCGCCGGCGTCCTTCTCTACGCTTCCCTCAAAATCGGCTGGCGGCAGAGCTGGCTCCGGCTGAGGCCGATCCTGCTGACCATCGCGGTGGTGGCGCTGGCGACCCTGATCCTGAACACGGCGGAAGAAGGCGTGGTGGTGCTGCTGCGGCTTACGACGCTGATGCTCGTCGCAGCGGCCGTGACCGCCACGACGCCCGTCGGCTCGTTCATCGGGGAGATCTCCGCCGCAGCCCGCCCGCTGGAAAGGATCGGCCTCGTCAGGGCGGACGACATCGGCCTGGCCGTCGGACTCGTCATCCGCTTCGTGCCCGAGGTCGTCTCCCGGTACGAGATCCTGCGCCAGGCGCATCGGGCCCGGGGCCTGAAGCTGCGGCCCATGACCGTGATCGTGCCGCTGACCATACAGACCCTGCGGAGCGCCGACGAGATCGCGGCGGCCATTGACGCCCGCGGCATCCGCGGGCACAAACCACCATCCCCATCCTAGGAGCATCTTCATGAGTACCCGCGATCTCGTCCTCAGTGCCCTTTTCGCCGCCATCATCGTGGCTCTGGGTCTGCTGCCGCCCATCATGCTCGGTTTCATTCCGGTGCCGATCACGGCGCAGTCGATGGGCGTAATGCTTGCGGGTGTCGTCCTCGGCGCCAGGCGCGGCACGATCGCCGTCCTGCTGGTCCTCCTGCTTGCGGCCATCGGCCTTCCCGTGCTTTCCGGCGGCCGCGGCGGCCTTGCCGTCTTTGCCGCCCCCACCACCGGCTTCCTCATCGGCTGGATCTTCGCCGCCTACGTGACCGGCTTCCTGTCGGAGCGTTTCGTGAGGAGTTCGCAAGGTGCGGCCCTGCAGACGGCCGGCTTCTTCGCAGCCGCCGTGGCGGGCGGGGTCGTCGTGCTCTATGCCTTCGGCATCGGCTACCTGGCCGTGGTTTCCGGCCTCGGCTTCACCAAGGCCTTCGTCGGCTCGATGGCCTTCATTCCCGGCGACCTCGTCAAGGCCGCGGTCACCGCGCTCGCCGGCCGGGCGGTCATGGCCGGCTACCCGCTGCTTCCCGCGCGCGCCTGATCTAATCGAGGAATTCGTAGAGCCAGTCTCGCAGGTCCTCGGGCAGCGCGACCGGCTCCCTCGACTGCCGGTCGCAGGCGATCCAGAGGATTTCCGCCTCGGCTATGGCGTCATTATCGCCTTCGCGCACCATACGCACCTGGAACCCCGCCGACCTGCCGCCGATCTTGCTGACATGCACGTCCATCCGCACGCGGTCGTGCAGGCGCAGTGCCGCATGGAACGTGCAGGTGATCCTGCCGACGGTGAAGTGAAGATCGTCCGCAGCCGCCGGGCGCCGCTTCCAGAACGACGCCAGCGCCTCCTCCGCCCGTGCGAGATAGACGGACTTGAACATCTCGCCATGCATGTCCACGTCCCGGAAGGGAACCTGGAACTCCATGAAATCGGCGGGCTCTCTATCCACGGCACCTTCCAACCTGACCAGGGCATGTAAGCTCATTCTCCGCACCTAAACAAGCACGGCCGTTCACTTGCTTGAAATGGAGCGTGATCTGCGCCATGTCGTGGCAAACCGGAAAACGAGGCCCGAATGTCCACCCGTCTTTACGAACACGACATCTTCCTGGAGCACCGGACACCGGAAGGGCATCCGGAACGGGCGGACCGGCTGCGCTCGCTGGCGATCGCGCTCCAGCATCCGAACTTCGAGAAGCTGGACCGCAGGCAGGCGCCGCAGGCCAGCGAGGACGCTGTGCTGCTCGCCCATCCGGAGGAGCACCTGCGCGCGGTGGTGCGCGAAATCCCGGACGAGGACGAGGTGCGGCAGATCGAGGCGGACACCTATGTAGGACCGATGAGCCTCAAGGCGGCATTGACCGGCATTGGCGCGGCCATGGCGGCGGTGGACGACGTGTTCACCGGCGCCGCCGACAATGTCTTCGTTGCGGCCCGGCCTCCGGGGCACCATGCGGAAAAGACGAAGGCGATGGGTTTCTGCCTGTTCAACAACGCTGCCATCGCGGCACGTCACGCGCAGAAGGCCCATGGCGCCGAACGGGTGGCGATCGTCGACTGGGACGTCCATCACGGCAACGGCACGCAGGACATCTTCTGGGACGATCCTTCCGTCCTGTTCTGCTCGACACACCAGATGCCGCTCTATCCCTGGACCGGCGCCAAGGACGAGACCGGCGCCAAGGGCAACATCGTCAACGCGCCTCTCGAAAAGGATTCGGCCGGCGAACATTTCCGCGAGGCGTTCCGGACGCGCGTCCTGACGGCGCTGGAGAATTTTCGCCCCGACTTCCTGATCATCTCGGCGGGGTTCGACGCGCACCACCGCGATCCCCTGGCGCAGATCAACCTGGTGGGCGACGACTTCGACTGGGCGACCGGACGCCTGATGGAAATTGCCGGGAAACATGCCGACAACCGGCTTATCAGCCTGCTGGAGGGAGGCTATGATCTCGAAGGACTGGCGGAATCCGCCGGGCTGCACATCTGCAGATTGATGAAGGGCTGAACATGACCGACACCGCGGAAACCATCGACGTCAGCGGCTACACGTTCGAAAAGGCCGTGGCGGAGCTGGAAAGCATCGTCGCGCGCCTGGAGCGTGGCGACGTGGCGCTGGACGAATCCATCGCCATCTACGAACGCGGCGAAGCGCTGAAGAAGCACTGCGAGAAACTGCTCGCCGCCGCGGAAAACCGCATCGAGAAGATTCGCCTCGACCGTGCCGGCAAGCCGCAAGGCGTCGAACCGCTCGACGGTGAATGAGGCAGGACGATAGTTCAAGCTTCGAAGAACTTTTCCGCTCCGGCATAAAGCGATTGACGGCCCCCTCCTACTTCCGCATGTTTAGCGCCTGCTGACGATGGCTTTGGGAGGAAAAATCGTGAAATCAGGCAAAATCAATCTCATGCTGGCCGCAACGCTGGCCGTTTCCGCGACCTTCGCGTCCGCGGGCGCCAGGGCGCAGGAATTCATCAACGTGCTGACCGGCGGCACCTCGGGCGTCTATTATCCGCTCGGCGTCGCACTGTCGGAGATCTACGGCGAGAAGATCGAAGGTGCGCGCACGCAGGTGCAGGCCACGAAGGCTTCGGTCGAAAACCTCAACCTGCTGCAGGCCGGCCGCGGCGAGATCGGTTTTTCGCTGGGCGATTCGGTCCAGATGGCATGGGAAGGCAACACGGAGGCAGGCTTCCCCGGCAAGCTGGACAAGCTGCGCGGCATCGCAGCCATCTATCCGAACTACATCCAGATCGTCGCCAGCCAGGAATCCGGCGTGAAATCGCTCGCCGACCTCAAGGGCAAGAGCCTGTCGGTGGGAGCGCCGAAGTCCGGAACGGAGCTCAATGCGCGCGCGATCTTCGAAGCCGCCGGCATGTCCTATGAGGATCTCGGCAAGACCGAATACCTGCCCTTTGCCGAATCCGTCGAACTGATGAAGAACCGCCAGCTCGATGCGACCCTCCAGTCCGCCGGCCTCGGCGTGGCCTCGATCCGCGACCTCGCCGCATCCGTCCCGATCAACGTGGTCGCCGTTCCGGCGGCGGACGTCGAGAAGATCGGCGCGCCCTATATTACGGTGACCATCCCCGCCCGCACCAATGACGGACACACCGAGGATGTCCCGACGGCCGCCGTCGGCAACTTCCTGATCACCCACGAAGGCGTTTCGGAAGAGACCGTCTACCAGATGACGAAGCTTCTCTTCGAGAACCTCGACCGCCTCGCCGCATCGCACGCCGCCGCCAAGGCGATCGACCCCAAGAAGGCGCTCGACGGCATGCCCGTCCCCCTGCATCCCGGTGCCGAGCGGTACTACAAGGAAGCGGGGCTGATGAAGTAAGCCCCAGGGCGCACGAATCCCCGTGGCTGCGAGAGCAGCCGCGGGGATTTCCATTTCAGTGATGGTTTCGAGGGACGAATGAGCGATCTTGCAGCAGTGGAAAGCAAACCGGCGCCGCACAGCGCGGAAGAGGCGATCGAAGGCCTGCCTTCCGGTTTCGGAGACGGCGTTACGGGCCGCATCGCCTTCTGGATCGCCTTCTGCTTCTCGCTGTTCCAGCTCTGGACCGCCGCCTACGGCACCTTGCCCAGCCAGGTGGTCCGGGCCATGCACGTGGGCTTCCTGCTGCTTCTCGGTTTCGCCCTGTTCGGCAATCTCGTCGCGAAGACCAGAACCGGGAAGATCTGGTTCTGGACGCTCGGCATCGTCGGCTTCCTGACCGGCATCTACAACTGGGTCTATTACAACGATCTGATCCTGCGCAGCGGCTTCCATACTCGCCTGGATCTGACGGTCGCGTCGGTGATGATCGTGCTCGTCTTCGAAGGCGCACGGCGTCTGATGGGATTGCCTCTGACGATCATCGCGGCGATCTTTCTCGCCTATTGCTTCTTCGGCCAGTATTTCCCGCCACCTTTCATCCACCGCGGATACGATTTCGAACTGATCGTCGAGCACTTCGGCTTCGGGACGGAAGGCATCTACGGCACGCCCATCTACGTCTCGGCGGCCTATATCTTCATCTTCGTCGTCTTCGCCGCCTTCCTGGAACGGGCGGGAATGCTGGCGCTGTTCAACGACTTCGCACTCGGCCTGGTCGGCACCTGGCGCGGCGGGCCGGCGCAGGTCTGCGTCATGTCCTCGGCGCTGATGGGGACGATCTCCGGCTCCGGGGTGGCCAACGTCGTGGCAAGCGGCCAGTTCACGATCCCGTTGATGAAGCGCTTCGGCTTCCGCTCCTCCTTCGCCGGCGGGGTGGAGGCGACCTCCTCCATGGGCGGGCAGATCATGCCGCCGGTCATGGGCGCCGTCGCCTTCATCATGGCCGAGACGCTGAACGTACCGTATGCCGAAATCGTCAAGGCGGCCCTGATCCCGGCGATCCTCTATTTCGGCGTCTGCTTCTGGACCGTATTCCTCGAAGCCGGCAAGGCGGGCTTGCGCGGCATGAACAAGGCGGAACTGCCCAATCCGTGGCTGGCGGTCAGGGAACACTGGCCGCTGGTGCTTCCGCTCGCCGTCCTCGTCTATCTGCTTTTTGCCGGCTATACGCCGATCTTCGCGGGAACGATGGGGCTCGCCCTCGTCGTCGTGCTGATTCTCGGCATGCCGCTTGCCGCATCGATGGGCCCGCTCGTCTTCCGCCTGGTGTTCTGGCTGGCCGTCGGTCTCGCCGCGGCCTCGTTCCTGAAATTCGGGGTCAACCTCCTGGCGTTCGTCATCCTTGCGCTGATCGCCGCCTGCTTCTTCGTCAAGGGCGGCCGCGAGACGCTCGGCATCTGCCGCGACGCCATGGCCGAAGGCGCGAAGAACGCTCTGCCGGTGGGCATCGCCTGCGCCATCGTCGGCATCGTCATCGGCACGCTGACACTGACCGGCATCGCCTCGACCTTCATCGGCTTCATCATCAGGATCGGGGAAGACAACCTCTTCCTGTCGCTGGTGCTGACCATGATCACCTGCCTGATCCTCGGCATGGGTATCCCGACGATCCCCAACTACATCATCACCTCGTCGCTCGCCGGACCCGCGCTGCTCGAACTCGGCGTGCCGCTGCTCGTCTCCCACATGTTCGTCTTCTATTTCGGCATCATGGCCGATCTGACGCCGCCGGTGGCACTCGCCTGTTTCGCCGCCGCACCGATGGCCAAGACGTCCGGACTGAAGATCTCGATCCAGGCCACAAAGCTTGCCGCGGCGGGATTCGTGGTGCCCTTCATGGCGGTCTACACGCCGGCGCTGATGCTGCAGGATGCCGGGCCGATCGCGGCGGCCTGGGGCTATCCGGTCGAGGTCGCCTACGTCTTCGCCAAGGCCTGCTTCGGCATTGCGCTCTGGGGTGTCGCCGTGGTGGGCTTCCTTTTCGGAAGCCTGGCCGTCTGGGAGAGGCTGCTCGCATTCTTCGCCGGCTTCCTGGTGGTCCTGGCGCTACCGTGGACCGACGAGATCGGCTGGGCCCTCGGCATGCTGGTCGTGACACAGCACTGGCTGCGGACGCGGCGGGCATCCGGCAGCGCTGCCATACCATGAGCCTTTGCCTGCTCGCCGGCGGCAAGACGATCATGCTTGCCGTTTCAGCCTTTACGCTGAGCTGGACGCATTCGGTCCAGAAGACGGAATGGCGGGAGCGATGGGAGATAACGCCGGCGGGGCTGCAACTGGTGGAAGCCGCCGTGAAAGGCTCGGGCGCCGGCATGGAGCCCGGACCCGATGCAGTGTTGCGTGACGGCTGGTGGGTCTGGAGGCCGGATCTCGCTCCACTTTCCCGCGTCGCACTCGCGGCGTCGGGTGCGACCGGCGGCGGATGGACACTGTGTCACGACGGCGGCTGCATGGAGGCCGGAACGGCGGAAGGCGAAGACGTGGAGCTTCGGCCCTGCGATTGACGTACCGCCGCCAGCCCGACAACGGCATCTTCACCATAGCGGCCAATTACCCCTGCACCGTCAATCGACTGTTGATACTCCGGCCGTAGAGATGACGCCAACACAACCGCCACGGACAGGTCATGGCCGAGATACGCGCATTGAGGGAGGATGACATCCCAGCCGTCGCCGGCCTGTTCCAGCGGATATTCCGCCGTCGCGATTCGCCGCCGCCCGCATCCCTCGTTGCCGACCTCCGTGCCGTCTACCTCGAAGACAGCGCCGCGGATCCCGAACTGCCCTCGCTTGTCCATGTCGACCACGGCCAGGTCCGCGGCTTCATCGGACGCCATGCGTTGCCTATGGTCCTGAAAGACAGGCCATTGCGCATGGCCCTGTGCAGCTCGATCATGGTGGACCATGCGAGCGCCGGGCCGCTTGCCGGAGCCAAGCTTCTGAAGGCGGCCCTCAGCGGTCCGCAGGATCTTTCCTTCACCGACACGGCAAGCGATGTCTCGCTGCGCATGTGGCGCGGTCTCGGCGCCGCCGCCCTGCCGCAACACAGCCTCGATTGGATCCGCGTCGTCAATCCGGCCGCCGCCCTGGCCGATGCCGCCGCCCACCACCTGCCGTTCCTCCGCCACACCGTTCCTCTCGCCCATTCCGTCGGACGCCGCTTCCTGCGCGACGGAAGCGATGTCATGCGCTGGTCCGGCATGCCGGAACCCGCCGGCCGCAACGGGGCGGTGGTGCGCACGATCGACCCGGAGGCGTTCGCGGCCGTCTTCGACGCATGCACCCGGCACTTCGCATTAAGGCCCGGCTGGTCGCCGGAGGTCACCGCCGCGCTGGTCCGCAAGGCCATGCCGAAGCCTTCCTTCGGCAAACCCGTGATCGGAGGCGTCTTCGACCGCCGGGAAGCGCCTGTCGGGGCATTCTTCTACCATCTGCGTCCGAAGTCGACGGCGCGCGTACTGCAGCTTCTCGCAATGCCCGGCCAGGAGGGCCCCGTTCTCGATGCCACCCTTGCCGATGCCGCCGCCCGCGAGGCAGGCACCGTCCGCGGCCGGATGCAGCCCGCCTTCATGGAAGCCATGCTCGGGCGCCGCCTTGCACTGTTCCACGCCTCGGCCAGCATCATCCATTCCCGCGACGCAGGGATCACGGCCGCGGCCCGTGCCGGCGAAGCCTTCGTCAACGGGCTGGCGGGCGAGCAGTGGAGCCGGCTGATCGGCGGCCAGACCGGGTGACCGGGCGCCTCGACGAACTGGCAAACCGCCGGATACTGGCGTAGGCTGCTCCTCCATCAGGAGTTGCCCATGTCCTTCTTTCCCGGAACCGATCCCGAGGCGGGCGATCGCTTTGCCTGCGACGCCATCGAGAACCTGATCATTCCCCGCTCCAGCGACATCGGCGGTTTTGCCGTGCGGCGGGCCCTGCCGAGCCGGCAGCGAAGGCTCGTCGGCCCCTTCATCTTCTTCGACCGGATGGGACCGGCGCTGCTGCGCGCCGGTGAAGCGCTCGACGTCAAGCCGCATCCGCATATCGGGCTTTCGACCGTCACCTACCTCTTCGACGGCGAGATCAAGCATCGCGACAGCCTGGGAACGGAACTGGTGATCCGGCCGGGCGACATCAACCTGATGACCGCAGGCCGGGGGATCGTTCACTCCGAAAGGACCCCGGAGAACCTGCGCGGGCAGCCGCTTTCGGTCTCCGGCCTGCAGACCTGGCTTGCCCTTCCCGACGACCGGGAGGAGATCGATCCGGCATTCTCCCATACCGGCGCAGACGTCATGCCCGTCATCGACAGCGACGGCGCACGCGGACGCGTGGTCGTCGGCAGCTTCGCCGGCCTCTCTTCGCCTGTTCCAACCTTCACCGATACCCTCTATGTCGACCTGCGGCTCGATCCGGCTTGCCGCTTCCCCTTCCCCGCGGATCACGAGGAGCGGGCTCTCTACATTCTCTCGGGCGAACTCGGCGTCGCCGGCGACCGGTTCGCGGCCGACCAACTGCTCGTGTTCCGCCCCGGCGACGAGATCACGCTGGAGGCAGGCTTGCAGGGCTGCCATGTGATGCTGTTCGGGGGTGCCGCGCTGAACTCGAAACGGCACATCTGGTGGAATTTCGTCTCATCATCCAGGGAGCGGATCGAGAAGGCGAAGGAGGAATGGCGGACGGGCCGCTTCGACATCGTGCCGGGGGATGAAGAGGAGTTTGTCCCTTTGCCCGACAGGTGAAATCCGCTAAGGCATTCACTTGAAAAAGCCTATTTTCTCCTCATGTTGGGGAGATACGCATCCGGAAAGAGCAGAAAAGGCCAGACTCCGTGACATCCCTCCCCCAGACCCCGCTGCTCGACACGGTCAAGTTTCCCGCCGATCTCAGGATGATCGAGGATCGCGACCTGCCGCAGCTCGCACGCGAGGTGCGCGACGAGATGATCGACGCGGTGTCGAAGACGGGCGGCCACCTCGGCGCGGGTCTCGGCGTGGTGGAGCTGACGATCGCCGTCCACAAGGTCTTCAATACGCCGGACGCCCGGCTGATCTTCGATGTCGGGCATCAGTGCTACCCGCACAAGATCCTGACGGGACGCCGCGACCGCATCCGCACGCTGCGCCAGGAGGGCGGGCTTTCCGGCTTCACCCGCCGCGCCGAGAGTGACTACGATCCCTTCGGCGCCGCCCATTCCTCGACGTCGATCTCCGCAGGTCTCGGCATGGCGGTCGCCGCCGATCTCGCCGGATCGAAGCGCCACGTGATCGCCGTGATCGGCGACGGGGCGATGTCGGCCGGCATGGCCTACGAAGCGCTCAACAATGCCGGCGCGCTCGACGCGCGCCTGATCGTCATTCTCAACGACAACGACATGTCGATCGCGCCGCCGACAGGTGCGATGAGTGCCTATCTTGCCCGGCTCGCCTCGGGACGCACCTATATGGGCGTGCGCGAGATCGGCAAGAAGCTGACCGCCTATCTCGGCAAGGGCGTCGACCGGGCGATCACCCGCGCGGTCGAGCACGCCCGCGGCTACATGACCGGCGGCACGATGTTCGAGGAGATGGGTTTCTACCATATCGGGCCCATCGACGGACATTCCTTCGAGCATCTCCTGCCGGTGCTGCGCAACGTGCGCGACAACGGCCAGGGACCGGTGCTGATCCATGTCTGCACCCAGAAGGGCAAGGGTTACCCGCCGGCGGAGGCGGCTGCCGACAAGTATCATGGCGTCAACAAGTTCGACGTCATCACGGGCACGCAGGCGAAGGCGAAGCCGAACGCGCCGAGCTATACAAGCGTCTTCGGCGAGTCGCTGGTGCAGGAAGCGCGGTTCGACGAGAAGATCGTCGGCATCACTGCCGCGATGCCCAACGGCACCGGCATCGACAAGCTGGCGGAGGTTTTCCCCTCCCGTACGTTCGACGTCGGGATCGCCGAACAGCACGCGGTGACGTTCGCAGCCGGCCTCGCGGCGGAAGGCTACAAGCCGTTCTGCGCGATCTACTCCACCTTCCTGCAGCGGGGCTACGACCAGGTGGTCCACGACGTCGCGATCCAGGGCCTACCGGTGCGCTTCCCGATCGATCGTGCCGGCTTCGTCGGCGCCGACGGCCCGCCGCATGCAGGCTCCTTCGACACGACCATCCTCGCCACACTGCCCGGAATGGTGGTCATGGCCGCAGCCGACGAGGCTGAATTGAAGCACATGGTGCGCACCGCTGCGGCCTATGATGGCGGCCCGATCTCGTTCCGCTATCCGCGCGGCGAAGGCGTCGGCGTCGAGCTGCCGGAACGCGGGGAGATCCTGGAGATCGGCAAGGGTCGGGTCGTCAAGGAAGGGTCGAGGGTGGCGCTGCTGTCCTTCGGCACCCGCCTCAAGGACTGTCTGCTCGCGGCCGAGGACCTGGATGCGGCAGGCCTCTCGACGACCGTTGCGGACGCCCGCTTCGCCAAGCCCCTCGACCGCGACCTGATCTGCCAGCTCGCCCGTCACCACGACGTGCTGGTCACCATCGAGGAAGGTGCCGTCGGCGGCTTCGGCGCCCACGTGCTGCATCTCCTCGCCTCCGAAGGCCTGCTCGACAACGGGCTGAAGATCCGCTCCATGGTACTGCCGGATGTCTGGATGGAGCAGGCGAACCCGGACGCAATGTATGCCAGGGCGGGGCTCGACCGGGCCGGAATCGTTTCCACCGTCTTCAAGGCCCTGGGTCACAAGCAGATCGGAATCGGCGCTGCCGGCTAGTCCGGAACACCGCGCATCACCGACAGCAAAAACGCCGGGACATGCCCGGCCGGTT
>JAEWKX010000220.1 GCA_023393575.1 Pseudomonadota bacterium | reverse complement strand
TTCTGGAGCCTCGGCGGCCTGTTGGGTGCTGCAAGCGGAGGCTATCTGATTGATCGCCTGGGGGTGAACGGTCACGCGCTGTTTGTAACCGTCCTAGCGGGCGCGATGGTGATGGCGGCCTGGCGCCTGATCCTTCACGACGTGCCTCATCCCGAGGAGGTCCGGGACCGGGCACGTCTTCCCCGGTCGGGGCTGCCTTGGCTCATCGGACTCATGGCTCTGTTCTGCATGATCCCGGAGGGCGCGGTGATCGACTGGAGTGCGCTCTACCTGCGCGAGGAACTGGGATCGTCGGTGACGGTATCCGGCTTCGCATTCGCGGCGTTCTCCCTGACGATGGCCGTCATGCGCTTTGCCGGCGACATCGTTCGCGACCGCTTCGGAGCGGTGCGGACACTGCGTGTATGTGCCGTCGTTTCGGTGACCGGCCTGCTGACTGCCGGTTTCGCGCCGGACGAGACGATTGCGATCATCGGCTTCGCGCTGGCGGGCATCGGGGTCTCCAACCTCGTCCCCATCGTCTTTTCCGCAGCCGGCAACCTGCCGGGCCTGCAGCCGGGAGTAGGTCTGTCTGTCGTGACGACGATGGGATATTCAGGAATCCTCGTTGCCCCCTCTGCAATCGGGTTCATTGCCGAGTATACGGGCTTGGCGGTGATCTTCGCCAGCCTTTCGATCCTGCATCTTGTCGTCCTGGTGTTGTCCCCGCTGGCTCGCCATGCGGACGGTGTCCGGCACGATTGAGGACCGGAGCCTCCAGACGGAGAGTCGTGGTCCCGATAGTTGACAAGCCACATTTGATCCTCCACCTGAAAGGTATCCTTTCCAGCCGACGAGACCAAAATGTCCAGATGCCTTGAGTACGATCCGAAGCCTCGCCGGGCGACGGTCGCCGTCGATGTCGGTGGCGTGATCGTCGGGGGCGGGGCGCCGGTGGTTGTCCAGTCCATGACCAATACCGATACGGCGGACGTCGATTCCACCGTGGCACAGGTGGCGGCCCTCTACCAGGCGGGCTCCGAGATCGTGCGCATCACCGTCGATCGCGACGAAAGTGCGGCGGCGGTGCCGAAGATTCGTGAACGCCTGCTGCGCCTCGGCATGGACGTACCGCTGGTCGGCGACTTCCATTATATCGGCCACAAGCTTCTGGCGGATCATCCGGCCTGCGCAGAGGCGCTGGCGAAGTATCGCATCAACCCGGGCAATGTCGGCTTCAAGGACAGGAAGGACAAGCAGTTCGCCGATATCATCGAGATGGCGATCCGCTACGACAAGCCGGTGCGCATCGGCGTCAAGTGGGGCTCGCTCGACCAGGACCTGCTGACGACACTGATGGACCGCAACGCGAGCGAAGGGTCGCCGCTTTCCGCCCGGCAGGTGATGCACGAGGCGATTTGCCAGTCGGCGCTGATTTCCGCGGAGCTGGCGGAGAACATCGGCCTGCCGCGCGACCGGATCATCCTTTCGGCCAAGGTCAGCCAGGTCCAGGACCTGATCGCCGTCTACTCGATGCTGGCCGAACGTTCGAACCATGCGCTCCATCTTGGCCTCACGGAAGCCGGTATGGGCACGAAGGGTATTGTCGCCTCGTCCGCCGCCATGGGTTATGTCCTGCAGCAGGGCATCGGCGACACCATCCGCAACTCGCTGACGCCGGAGCCGAACGGCGACCGCACCCGCGAAGTGCAGGTAGCCCAGGAATTGCTGCAGGTGATGGGATTCCGGCAGTTCACTCCCGTGGTCGCGGCCTGTCCCGGTTGCGGCCGTACCACCTCCACGGTCTTCCAGGAGCTGGCGCAGCGCATCCAGGAGGACATTCGCAAGAACATGCCGGTGTGGCGCGAGAAATATCCCGGCGTCGAAGCCCTCAACGTCGCGGTGATGGGATGCATCGTCAACGGCCCCGGCGAGAGCAAGCATGCCGATATCGGCATCTCACTTCCCGGTACGGGCGAGACGCCGGCAGCTCCGGTCTTCATCGACGGCAAGAAGGCACTGACTCTGCGTGGGCCGGACATTGCGGCCGATTTCGAGAAGCTGGTGATCGACTACATCGAACAGCGTTTTGGTCAACGCACTGCCGCGGAATGACCTTTCCGTGTCCCCGTCCTGCCGCATTTCGTGGTAATGACGAGTGACCATAGACGACGGGGACATCGATTCGGATGATCAAGAAGCTTGCATTCGTCGCGCTTGCCGCGACCTATCTGTCCGCCTGCACCACGACCGATCCTTACACCGGTCAGCAGAAGGTTTCCAACACGGCCGGGGGCGCCGCCATCGGTGCCGGTCTCGGCGCCCTTACCGGACTTGCGATCGGCGGCGATGGTAAGGGTGCGCTGATCGGCGCCGCAGTGGGCGGTCTCGCCGGCGGTGCCATCGGCAACTACATGGACCAGCAGGAAGCGGAACTGCGGGCGCAACTGCAGGGGACCGGCGTTTCGGTCACCCGCGTGGGCGACCGCATCGTTCTCAACATGCCGTCCAACGTGACCTTCGCAACCGATCAGGATCAGGTGATCCCACCATTCTATCCGACGCTGGATTCCGTTGCGATCGTGTTGAACAAGTTCAACCGCACGCTCATCGACGTCAATGGCCATACGGATTCGACCGGAAGCCTCGCCCACAATCAGGGCCTGTCCGAACGGCGCGCCGTATCCGTTGCCAATTATCTGGCGGGCCGCGGTGTCGACCAGCGCCGCATGTCGACCATGGGCTTCGGGCCGTCGCAACCGATCGCCTCGAACGCTGCACCGGACGGGCGCGCGCAGAACCGCCGCGTCGAGGTCATGATCGCGCCGATCACGCGCTGACCGACCTATACTGACGGGCCGTTACAGGCGGCTCGTCAGGAGCCATCGCACATCTGATCCAGGATCAGGATCGTCAGCTCTTCCTGTCCGCGATGAACTGTGCTGCCTGCTGCAGGACGGAGGCGCGGGGACCGAAGCCGGCGAGGAGGTCGATGGCCTCTCTCGCGAGGGTGGCAAGCCGTTCTTCCGCCCATGCCGTTCCATGCAGCGCCACCAGCGTTCCCTTGCCTCGACCGGCGTCCTTGCCGGTGGCCTTGCCCATGGTCGCGGCATCGGCGGTGACGTCGAGCAGATCGTCGGCCAGCTGAAACGCGAGGCCGATCTTCTGCCCGAAGGTCCGCAGCCGCTGCCGATCCTCCGTATCCGATCCCGCCACGATGGCGCCTGCCTCGCAGGCAAAACGCAAGAGCGCTCCGGTCTTCATCGCCTGCAGGGTCAGGATTCCCGTTTCGTCAGGCGGAGACGTCTCGGCGGCGAGATCCAGCGCCTGGCCCCCCGTCATGCCGCCGATACCGGACGCCCGGGCCAAGGCAAGGATCAGTTCGACCTTCGACCTGTCCGCCAGCCGCGTCTCGGGTGCCGCGATGATGTCGAAGGCGAAGGTCAGCAGGCTGTCCCCCGCCAGGATCGCGGAGGCCTCGTCGAACGCCTTGTGGACCGTCGGCCGGCCACGGCGGATGTCGTCGTCGTCCATGGCGGGCAGGTCGTCGTGGATCAGGGAGTAGCAGTGCACGCATTCGAGCGCGCATCCGACCCGCGCAGCGACCTGCGCATCACCCCCAAGGAGTGCTGCGCTTTCCTGTACGAGAAAGGGCCGCAGACGCTTGCCGCCATTCAGTGTCCCGTGCCGCATCGCCGCCAGCAGCGATGGCGGACGCGTGATCTCCCCGGCCAGACAGTTGTCGCCCAGCAGCGAGGACAGAAGCGCCTCCGTTTGCTTGGCGCTGTCGATGAGATGTTGCTCGAATGGCTGCAGGGACACGGTCATAGCGGCTGTTTGGCATGAGCAGCGGTCAACTTCAACTTGCCCGGGAGATCGACGATAACTTTTGGTCAATCCACTGGCCATTGCCTGCCTCAAAGGCTAAGAGTCGCCGACGCGAGAGGCGAAATTGGACGTTGTACCGGAACGACAGTTAGAAGAGGGGGAGGAGGGATTGCGGCGCAGCCGGCGATCATCGGCAGCCCGCTTCCTGCGCCGGCTCATCCTCTTGGCACTGGTCGTGCTGATCACACCCTACCTGCTGATCCTCCTCTATGCGCCACCGGTGGTTCACCCGATCTCGACGCTCATGCTGGCGGATCTTGCTTTGCTGAAAGGCTATGATCGCCGGTGGATGGCGCTGGAGGATATGTCTCCCAATCTCGTCCGATCGGTGATGATGTCGGAGGATGGGCAGTTCTGCAGGCATGCCGGCGTGGACTGGGGGGAGATGAAGGCGGTGGTCCAGGAGGCGTTGGAAGGGGAAGCGACGCGCGGTGCCAGTACCATTCCCATGCAGGCCGCCAAGAACCTGTTTCTCTGGAACGGAAGGTCCTTTGTCCGCAAGGCGCTTGAACTGCCGCTGGCGATTGCCGCGGATTTCGTCTGGTCCAAACACCGGCTGATGGAGATCTACCTCAATATTGTCGAATGGGGTCCGGGAATCTATGGCGCCGAAGCTGCCGCTCGATATCATTTCGGCGTTTCCGCCAGCGACTTGAGCCGCAAACAGGCGGCGCTCCTGGCGGTGGCGTTGCCGAACCCCATCACCCGTGTCGCCGGCAAGCCTGGCAGGGGAATGCAGCGGCTTGCCGGCGTCGTGGAGCGAAGGGCACGCAGTTCCGGCGATTACATCACCTGCATTTATCGGTGACGTTCAGACTTTTCATTGGTCGTCCGGGGCGAAGGCCGATAGCTATGAACTGCGTGTGGAGAGCCCGATGGATCAGCTTACCCTTTATATCGGCAACAAGAACTATTCCTCCTGGTCGTTCCGCCCCTGGATCGCGTTGACGGCGGCCGGCATTCCCTTCGAGGAAGTGCTGATACCCTTCGACTTTGCCGCAGGGAATCCCAGCTTCTTCGAGGTGTCGCCGACGGGGCGGGTCCCGGTTCTTCATCACGGGCCGGTGCAGGTCTGGGAGTCGCTCGCGATCATCGAATATGCTGCCGAGCTTTTTCCCGACCGAGGTCTGTGGCCGGAAGCCGCCGCGTCACGCGCCATGGCGCGTTCGATTTCCATGGAAATGCTTTCCGGCTTCCGCTCCCTGCGTGGGGCCTGCCCGATGAACATGCGCCGCGAGAAACGAGGGATCGCCCTTCCGGAGGGCGTGGCGGACGATGTCGCCCGCATTTCCACGATATGGAGGGAATGCCGTGAAATGTCGGGAGGACCATTCCTCTTTGGCGGATTCTCGGCAGCAGACGCGATGTTCGCTCCAGTGGTCAACCGTTTCGATGTCTACGACCTTGCAGTGGGCAGGGACGCGCTTGTCTATATGGACGTGATGAAATCGCATCCTGCCTGGATCAAATGGCAGGATGCTGCCCTTGCCGAGACCTGGGTCGTTCCGGAGGACGAGGCATAGCGGTATTCGGGTTTTTTTGCCGGCGGGGACTGGTCAAGCGGCTGATCAGCATGTATAAGCCGCCCAAATTTCCGAGATTGAGGCTTGTCCAGTTCGGCTAAATTCCGCCGGGGACGACGCTTTGCACGAAAAGTGGAGTAACGAAAATGGCTGTACAGAAGAGAAAAACGAGCCCGTCGAAACGCGGTATGCGCCGTTCGGCCGACGCGCTGAAGGCTCCAACCTACATCGAAGACAAGAACTCCGGCGAACTCCGCCGTCCGCACCACATCGACCTGAAGACGGGGATGTATCGCGGCCGCCAGGTCCTGACGCCGAAGGAAAGCGCGTAAGCCTTTCTGATGACTTCAAACAAAAAAGGCCGGTTCTCCGGCCTTTTTTGTTGCCCGGTGATCAGTCCCGACGTGCGGTGTCAGAGATTGTCCAGTCTGTTCTGGAGCGTCCGCAACTGCTCCTTGAGCTCTTCGATATCCTTAGGATCGGATTTCCTGGACGATGAGGCCGGTGGTTGGCCTCCGAAAGGAGAAAACATCTGCATCGCCTGCCGGAACATTTCGGTGTTCCGCCGCACCTGCTCCTCCATCAGCTGCATCGGCGCCTGCAGGTTTTTTGAGAGCGATGTGTCTCCGAAGGCGCGGGTCATCTGCTCCCGCATCTGGGTCTGCTGCTCCGCGAAGGCCTGCATCGAATGCTCCAGGAATGTCGGTACTACCATCTGCATCTGATCGCCGTAATAGGAGATCAGTTGCCGCAGGAAGGAGATGGGCAGCAGGGTGTTTCCGGTCTTGGATTCCTGCTCGAAGATGATCTGCGTGAGAACCGAGTGGGTTATGTCCTCACCGGTCTTGGCGTCCTGCACGACGAACTCCTCGCCCTTCTTCACCATCTTCGCGAGGTCTTCGAGCGTAACATACGTACTGGTGCCCGTATTGTAGAGGCGCCGGTTTGCATATTTCTTGATGACGGTTTCGCCTTCGGTCTTGGCCATTCTTCGCCTCCTCGCTCCTCGCATCTCACGCCGGAGGAGCTCTCCCCAAAGGACTGTATGCGCAAACGAAGCGGGCTGACAATGTTTTTTGTGCGCCGCGGCGGGACGCAACGGCCGCGCAGCAAGGCTTTCAAATATCAAATTTCTTCCGCTGAAAGTCTCATTCCCCGCCGTTTGACTTCATCTCCAAGCTTTGTCAGTCTTTGAGCAAAAGCGAAATGACGAGGAGACACCCGTGACACAACCATCGATCGTGATCGCATCCGCCGCCCGCACGGCCGTGGGTTCCTTCAACGGCGCCTTCGCCATCGTGCCGGCGCACGAGCTCGGGTCCGCAGCCATAAGGGGCGCGCTGTCGCGGGCGGGCGTCGAAGGTAGCGAAGTGGACGAGGTCATCCTCGGTCAGGTGCTGCCGGCGGGAGAAGGGCAAAATCCTGCACGCCAGGCCGCGATGAAGGCCGGCGTCCGGCAGGAGGCGACCGCCTGGGGCGTCAACCAGCTCTGCGGGTCGGGTTTGCGGGCCGTCGCGCTCGGGTCGCAGCAAATCGCGCTGGGCGATGCGAAGATCATCGTTGCCGGCGGCCAGGAATCCATGTCGATGGCGCCGCATTGCGCGCATCTGCGCGGAGGGGTGAAGATGGGCGATATGAAGATGGTCGACACCATGATCAAGGACGGCCTGACGGACGCCTTCTATGGCTATCACATGGGAATCACCGCCGAGAATATCGCCCGCCAGTGGCAGCTGTCGCGCGACGAACAGGACCAGTTTGCCGTTTCCTCGCAGAACAAGGCCGAGGCAGCTCAGGCCACCGGCCGGTTCAAGGATGAAATCGTGCCCTACGTGATCAAGGGCAAGAAGGGTGATGTCTCCGTAGAGAACGACGAATATATCCGGCTTGGTGCCACGTTCGACAGCATGGCGAAGCTCCGGCCAGCCTTCGACAAGGAAGGTACGGTCACGGCGGGGAATGC
>JAEWKX010000213.1 GCA_023393575.1 Pseudomonadota bacterium | reverse complement strand
GGAAGATCCATGGATTGGAACCGCGTCGAAGGAAACTGGAAGCAGATGAAGGGCAAGGTCAAGGAGCAGTGGGGCAAACTCACCGACGACGATCTCGACCGGATCGAGGGAAAACGCGACCAGCTCGAAGGAAAGATCCAGGAGCGCTATGGCTACGAGAAGGATCAGGCTCGGAAGGACGTGGACGACTGGTATGGTCGTCAGACCTGGTAAGTCACCGCTTCAACCAGATCGACTGAGCCCCGAGAGCTGGATACCGGCTTCGGGGCTTTTTTCTACCCGGTGCAGAAACCGCCGACATGATGCTAGAAGGAGGCGCGGGCGATGAGGCCTTCTGCACCGACTTACCGCGCAGACGGTCCGGCTGGAGCCTGCCCGGCAATCCCAGCGCGAGCCGGCTGCAATGATAAGCCGCAAGCGCTTGGAAGATAACCGGAATTTACCTTATCTTCTTTAATACCCCCTTAAATTGCCGCATTTAGAGTCCAGCGAACACGCGGGTCAGTGCGGATATGCCGGTTTCAGCCGGCCAGCAGACGGGGGTGCCGACACGGCATGGCAGCCAAAGGCAAATCGCGGCAACGGGTGGAACCGTCCTTCGACGACGGCGACGACTATGACGACGATGAACTGCGGCTCGACGATGACGACCGCATCATCGGAAGCCGTGCCCGGAAACACGCGCCGAAAGCCAAAGGAAGATCCGCCGCCTCCCGCCGGAACAGGAAGGCTACCCGCCCGCGACGGAGCTTCGCCCCGATCCGGACGCTCATCTACTGGTGCATCGTACTCGGCATATGGGCCGGGATCGGCGTCGGAGGCCTCGTCCTTTACTACGGGGCACAGATGCCGGCGGCCAGTACGTGGTCCATTCCCGATCGTCCGCCGAACGTCAAGATCGTCTCCACCGACGGCTCCGTCATCGCCAATCGCGGTGCGACCGGCGGCGAGGCCCTGTCTTTGGAAGAGATGTCGCCGTTCATCCCCCAGGCCGTGATGGCGATCGAAGACCGGCGGTTCTACATGCATTTCGGTGTCGATCCACTGGGACTGACGCGCGCGTTCGTCAACAACCTCACGGGGCAGCCGATCCAGGGCGGCTCGACGATCACGCAGCAGCTTGCGAAGAATCTCTTCCTGTCGCCTGAACGGACTTTCGAACGCAAGATACAGGAAGTGCTGCTTGCCTTCTGGCTGGAGCACAAGTTCAGCAAGGACCAGATCCTTGCCATGTATCTCAACCGGGTCTTCTTCGGCTCCAACGCCTACGGCGTCGAGGCAGCGTCGAGGCGCTATTTCAACAAGTCGGCCCGCGAAGTGAACCTCGGCGAGGCAGCGCTGCTTGCCGGCCTCCTGAAGGCGCCGTCGCGGCTGTCCCCCGCGCGAGATCCGGAGGCTGCCGAGGACCGCGCCCAGGTCGTTCTCCATGCGATGCAGGAGGAAGGCTACATCACCGAGGACGAAGTCAAGTCGGCGATGTCGCAGCCGCCGCCCAAGGCCCGCAGCTACTGGTCGGGGGCCGAGCATTACGCCGCCGACATGGTGATGGACGAAGTGACGAAGCTGCTCGGTGAGGTGAAGCAGGACGTCGTCGTGGAAACTACGATCGATCTCTCCCTCGAGCGGAAGGCCGAGGAGGCGCTGACAGCCGCCCTGGAAGGCGACGGCGCCAAGCTGAATGCCAGCCAGGCGGCGCTGGTATCCATGGATGCGACCGGCGCCATCCGGGCACTCGTGGGAGGCAAGGATTATGCACAGAGCCAGTTCAACCGCGCGGTGACGGCAAAGCGCCAGCCCGGCTCCGCCTTCAAGCCCTTCGTCTACGCGGCCGCGCTCGAGGCCGGCATTCGTCCCGACTCGATCCGCATCGATGCGCCGGTCCGGATCGGCAAATGGACGCCGGAGAACTACGACCAGAAATATCGGGGGGAAGTCACGGTTTCCTCCGCGCTCACCCAATCGCTGAACACGATCGCCGCGCAACTCGTCATGGAAGTCGGACCCGGGGAGGTCGTCAGCCTGGCACACCGAATGGGCATCGAACAGGAAATGCAGCCGAATGCATCGATTGCGCTCGGCACGTCGGAAGTGCCGCTCGTCGAGCTGACTGCTGCCTATGCACCACTCATGAACGGCGGCTACAAGGCAACACCACACATCGTGCGCCGCATTCTGGATACGGAGGGCAACGTCCTGCACGAGAGCA
Source organism: Pseudomonadota bacterium (assembly GCA_023393575.1). Lineage (GTDB taxonomy): Bacteria > Pseudomonadota > Alphaproteobacteria > Rhizobiales > Rhizobiaceae > Neorhizobium. Next base: position 2,932 of record JAEWKX010000213.1, on the reverse strand, counting down.
GTTACGACAATCCACCGCGGGTGCTGAGCGAAGCGGTCGTCGCGACCATGAACGGCATGCTGACGCAAGCCGTCCAGAAAGGCACCGGCAAGGCAGCGAGGTTGGACGCCTGGCAGGTTGCCGGCAAGACCGGCACGACGCAGTCCTTCCGCGATGCCTTGTTCGTCGGTTACACCAGCATCATGACGACGGGCATCTGGTTCGGCAACGACGACGGCAGCTCGATGAAGAAGGTCACCGGCGGAGGGCTCCCGGCGAAGGCCTGGAAGGATTACATGACGGAGGCTCTGGCAGGCTACTCGCCCACGCCGCTGTTCGGCAGCCATGGCGGTTATGATCTTCCACCGGCCTTGAGCGATCCGCCGCAAGAGCCGACAACAATCACCGACATCATCTCCGGTGTCTTCCATGGAAGCCTCCGGCGGGACCGATACCCGGATGCACCGGCCGGGCCATCCCATGGTCAAGCCTTGCCTCCGGATATTCCCCCGCGCGACTACCGCGAATACCGGGGACCCTACGATGATCATGCCGCGGCTCCGGTGCCGCCCGTGGGTATCGGCGGTGGCCCCGTACCGCCCGCGGAGGTCGGTGTCACGGGCGGTCGCCAGGATTCGCGACAGACCACCCTCTACGACCTGATCATGGGACAGTAGCCTCCATCGCGCGCCGTTCACATTTCCGTGTTTTTTTGCTTGGTTCTGCAAGCCCACCCGCCTTGCAGTCCAAAATGCCCGTCCTTATATACGCCGCATGATGCAGCGCGTGCTGCAGGAACAAAGTATACAACGACCATCCCAGTCGAGGAACTGTCAGCGGAATGCCTGAGCGGGGTTCCGACGGTTCGCTTAAAGGAGAGAGAAAAATGGCTAAAGTAATTGGCATCGACCTCGGTACGACGAACTCGTGCGTCGCCATCATGGACGGCAAGGACGCCAAGGTGATCGAGAACGCCGAAGGCGCTCGCACGACCCCGTCCATGGTCGCCTTCACCGAAGACGGCGAACGCCTCGTCGGCCAGCCGGCAAAGCGCCAGGCCGTGACCAATCCCACCAATACTCTTTTCGCGGTGAAGCGACTGATCGGCCGCCGCTACGACGACCCGACCGTCGAGAAGGACAAGAGCCTCGTACCGTTCGAGATCACCAAGGGCGACAATGGTGACGCCTGGGTCAAGGCGCAGCGCAAGTCCTATTCTCCGGCTGAGATTTCGGCCATGATTCTCCAGAAGATGAAGGAAACGGCGGAAGCCTATCTCGGCGAGAAGGTCGAGAAGGCAGTCATCACGGTTCCCGCCTACTTCAACGATGCCCAGCGCCAGGCAACCAAGGACGCCGGCAAGATCGCGGGCCTCGAAGTCTTGCGCATCATCAACGAGCCGACGGCCGCCGCGCTCGCCTACGGCCTCGACAAGAAAGACGGCAAGACGATCGCCGTATACGACCTCGGCGGCGGCACCTTCGACATTTCCGTGCTTGAAATCGGCGACGGTGTCTTCGAGGTGAAATCGACGAACGGGGACACCTTCCTCGGCGGTGAAGACTTCGACATGCGCCTCGTCGAGTACCTCGCAACCGAGTTCAAGAAGGACAACGGCATCGATCTGAAGAACGACAAGCTGGCCCTGCAGCGCCTCAAGGAGGCCGCTGAGAAGGCGAAGATCGAGCTCTCTTCCGCGCAGCAGACGGAAATCAACCTGCCGTTCATCACGGCGGATGCGTCCGGTCCGAAGCACCTGACGTTGAAGCTGACCCGTGCCAAGTTCGAGAACCTGGTCGATGACTTGGTCCAGCGCACCGTCGCGCCGTGCAAGGCAGCCCTCAAGGATGCCGGAGTAACCGCCGGTGAGATTGACGAAGTCGTTCTCGTCGGCGGCATGAGCCGCATGCCGAAGGTGCAGGAGACCGTAAAGCAGTTGTTCGGCAAGGAGCCGCACAAGGGCGTCAACCCGGATGAAGTCGTCGCCATGGGCGCAGCCATCCAGGCGGGTGTTCTGCAGGGCGACGTGAAGGACGTTCTGCTGCTCGACGTAACCCCGCTGTCGCTCGGCATCGAGACGCTCGGTGGCGTATTCACCCGCCTGATCGACCGCAACACGACGATTCCGACGAAGAAGAGCCAGACCTTCTCGACAGCCGAGGACAATCAGTCGGCCGTCACCATTCGCGTTTCGCAGGGCGAACGTGAAATGGCCGCCGACAACAAATCGCTCGGCCAGTTCGACCTGGTGGGCCTCCCGCCGGCACCTCGCGGCGTTCCGCAGATCGAAGTCACCTTCGACATCGACGCCAACGGCATCGTGCAGGTTTCCGCAAAGGACAAGGGCACCGGTAAGGAACAGCAGATCCGCATCCAGGCTTCCGGTGGCCTGTCTGACGCAGACATCGAGAAGATGGTGAAGGACGCCGAGGCTCATGCCGAGGAAGACAAGAAGCGTCGTGCAGGCGTCGAGTCGAAGAACCAGGCGGAAAGCCTGATACATTCGACCGAAAAGTCGCTGCAGGAATACGGCGACAAGGTCTCCGAGACGGACCGCAAGTCCATCGAAGACGCCGTCGCCTCGCTGAAGGCAGCCATCGAGGCGTCCGAGCCGGATGCAGACGATATCCAGGCCAAGACCCAGAGGCTCATGGAGGTTTCCATGAAACTGGGCCAGGCGATCTACGAGGCACAGCAGGCCGAAGCTTCCGAGGGTTCCGAGGGCGGCAAGGACGACGACGGCGTCGTCGATGCCGACTACGAGGAAATCAAGGACGACAAGAAGTCGGCCTGAGGCTTCGCCTTCGGGCGGAACAGCATAAAAGGTCGACCAGACATCCGGCTGCCATCGTGCAGCCGGAATCCTTTCGGGAGCCGTTACCTTCATGGCAAAAGCAGACTTTTACGAAACGCTGGGCGTCGGCAAGTCCGCTGACGAAAAGGAGCTGAAAAG
>JAEWKX010000188.1 GCA_023393575.1 Pseudomonadota bacterium | reverse complement strand
GGCCGCACTTGATGAAATATCAACACTTCATTCCGTTTGTCGCGGGAATGCCGTCGCCGCCCACGCCGCGAATTCTTCCATTGCCTGCGCGCGGAGCTTCTCCTTCAGCGTCTCGTGACGGGTATGAGGCCAGACCGTCTCCGTCACCCGCGAGAGGCCGGCACGGCGGAGATGCTTGGCCAGCCAGAGGATTTCCCTGCCGCCGTTGGTGGCCGGGTCGTCGGCGCCGCCGGCCAGGTGGATCGGCATCGTCTTCGGCAGGCGGTCGATCAGCGCCGGTCCGCGGAACGTCATTTCGAAGAGGTCGATCCAGAGGGAAACGCTGGCATCGAAGCCGCAGAGCGGATCGGCGATATAAGCGTCGACCTCTGCCGGGTCGCTGCTCAGCCAGTCGAAATCCGTCCGCTTCTCCGGCATGGCGCGGCCCCAGGCGCGAAAGGTCGCCTTCGGAAGCATGGTGCTCGGGACATCGGCGCCCTTCAGGGCCTTTTCCGCCCACAGGACGAATTGGGCGAGGCGGCCGGAGGGGCCCGGATGGAAATTGGAGTTCCATACTGCAAGAGCCTGGTAGCTTGCCGGGCGGTCGGCGGCTGCGTTGAGTGCGATCAGACCGCCCATGGAGTGTCCGAACAAGAGCGTGGGAAGCCCCGGATGGGCTGTGACGGCCTTCGCGCGCATCGCGTGAACGTCCTCCATCACCTTGGTCGCTCCATCGCGGGCGGCGAAGCGGCCGCGTGGTGCGTCCGTTGCCGTCGTCTCGCCATGGCCGCGGTGATCGTGGGCATAGACCTGCCATCCCCGACCAGCCATCAATACAGCGAACTCGCCATAGCGCCGGGAGTGCTCCGCCAGGCCATGGCAGATCAGCAGGATCCCGCGTGCTCCGCCGGAAGCCGGCTGGTGGTGGTAGGCAAGGCTTGCGCCGGTGGTGCTCTCCAGCCGCCTGGTCTCTTCGAACATCCCGTCCCCTCCGTCCGCCCGCATTGCCCCCGCGGCGCATTTCGCCTACATAGCGGCCAACTTCCAATTCCCGCCTGGAGCATTCAATTCATGGCACGCCAGTTCATCTATCACATGGCCGGACTGAACAAGTCCTACGGCAACAAGAAGATCCTCGAGAACATCCACCTGTCCTTCTATCCCGATGCCAAGATCGGCATTCTCGGCCCGAACGGCGCCGGCAAGTCGACCGTGCTGAAGATCATGGCGGGCCTGGACAAGGAGTGGACCGGCGAGGCTTGGCTCGCCGAGGGCGCGACGCTCGGCTACCTGCCGCAGGAGCCGCAGCTCGACGACAGCCTCGACGTGCGCGGCAACGTGATGCTCGGCGTCGCCGCGAAGAAGGCGATCCTCGACCGCTACAACGAACTCGCCATGAACTATTCGGACGAAACGGCCGAAGAGGGCGCCAAGCTGCAGGACATCATCGACAGCCAGAACCTCTGGGACCTCGAGAGCCAGGTGGAGATGGCGATGGACGCGCTGCGCTGCCCGCCGGGCGACGCGGCAGTGGACAACCTCTCGGGCGGCGAGAAGCGCCGCGTCGCGCTCTGCCAGCTTCTGCTGCGCCAGCCCGACCTCCTGCTCCTCGACGAGCCGACCAACCATCTCGACGCCGAGACGATCGCCTGGTTGGAAAAGCACCTGCGCGAATATCCGGGCGCCATCCTGATGGTTACCCACGACCGCTACTTCCTCGACAATGTCACCGGCTGGATCCTCGAGCTCGACCGGGGCCGCGGCATCCCTTACGAGGGCAACTATTCGGCTTACTTGCAGGCCAAGGCGAAGCGCCTGGCGCAGGAGGAGCGCGAGGAAGGCAGCCGCCAGAAGGCTCTGTCGCGCGAGCAGGAGTGGATCGCTTCCAGCCCGAAGGCTCGCCAGGCGAAGTCGAAGGCTCGTATCCGTGCCTATGACGAACTGGTGGCCGCGGCGGAGAACCGTCGCCCCGGCGAAGCGCAGATCATTATTCCGGTCGGCGAGCGGCTCGGTAATGTGGTCATCGAGGCGGAGAATATCACCAAGGCCTATGACGGCCGCGTGCTCTTCGAAAACCTGTCCTTCAAGCTGCCACCCGGCGGCATCGTCGGCGTGATCGGCCCGAACGGCGCCGGCAAGACGACTCTCTTCAGGATGATCACAGGCCAGGAGAAGCCCGATAGCGGCGATATCCGCATCGGCGATACCGTCCACCTCGGTTATGTCGACCAGAGCCGCGATTCGCTCGATGGTTCGAAGAATGTCTGGGAGGAAATCTCCGGCGGCAACGACATCATCAAGCTCGGCAAGTTCGATATGAACTCCAGAGCCTATTGCGGGGCCTTCAACTTCAAGGGCGGCGACCAGCAGCAGAAGGTCGGCAATCTGTCCGGCGGTCAGCGCAACCGCGTGCATCTCGCCAAGATGCTGAAGGCCGGCGGCAACGTCCTGCTGCTTGACGAGCCGACCAACGATCTCGATACCGAAACGTTGTCGGCGCTCGAGGACGCACTGGAAAACTTCGCCGGCTGCGCCGTTATCATCAGCCACGACCGCATGGTCCTGGAACGCCTCGCGACCCATATCCTCGCCTTCGAGGGTGACAGCCATGTGGAATGGCTCGAGGGCAATTTCGAGGACTACGAGCAGGACAAGATCCGCCGCCTCGGACCGGAATCGGTCAATCCGAAGCGGGTAACCTACAAGCGCCTGACGCGCTGATTCCGTGGTAACATGGCGCGTCGCAGGCGTTCGAAATGCCTGCGGCGCGGTTACCGTTGCCGCGGGTATTTGCGCTATATCAAACTGGAAATGATATCCTTGCGCAACAATTGACAATTGTCATTCGCAAGCCGCAATATTTCCTTCTGGTTGCATTTTCTTAGCCTCTTCTTAACGGGCTGGCCGCTTATTTCAGGCCGCGCATGATGCGCGTTGCTTGCGGCATGACGCCTGGTTATGGAGTGGTTTCATGCGACTTGTGGATGTTTCGATCAGCCGTCGGCTTCTTGCCGCGGTAGCTTTTCCGTTGCTTGCGGTTGTCTATTTCGCCTATGCCCAGATCGGGGACAGGTGGCATACCTACCAGAACATGAGCCAGGTCATGACCGTGAGTGAGGGATTGACCGCCGTCGGCGACATGATCCATCGCCTCCAGATCGAGCGGGGCCTCACGGCCGGGTTCATCGGTTCGCAGGGCCAAAAGGGCGCAAGCGACCTGCGTCAGGCGCGGACTTCCACCGATACGGCGATCAGCGGCTTTCTCGGTCTTGGCCACAGGCTTTCGACCATCGGAGACGGCGCCTTCGAGCAGGTGATGAAGGATGAACTGGCGCGGCTGAGGGACGTACGCGCATCCATTGATGGATTTTCCACCCCTGGACCGGAATCCTTCACGTTCTATACCGACATGGTGGCGCGGTTGATCTCGCTGTCGCGCGACATGCTCCGTACGGAGGCGAATGCCGAGATTTCCAGGGCCATGGGTGCCTACATGCAGCTTCTGGGAGCCAAGGAGCTTGCAGGCCAGGAACGTGCCCTGGGCAATGGGTTCATCACGGTGGGGCGTGTAGACCCGGCCCGCTTCCAGGCCTTCGCGACCATAGCCGGCGGACAAGACGCCTTGATCGATGCTTTCCTGTCTGCGCAGGATAACCAGTCGGCGCAGGAGTATCGCGGTGTCCTGGATGGCGCTGCAGGAAGCCTGGCCACGATGCGTGAGCGGCTGGTGGTCGACGGCGTCGCCGCCGATCTCGCGGGCATGGACAGCGGGCTCTGGTTCTCGACGTCGACGCGTCGCATCGATGCGATGAAGCGTGTCGAAGACGATACGGTTTCCCGGATATCCGCGATTGCCACCAGTGATGCAGAGCATGCCCTGCGCAGCCTGATCGTTATTGCGGTAGCGTGCATGGGCGCCATTGTGCTGGCTGTCGCCCTTTCGGTGCTGATGGCGATGACCGTCGTAAAGCCGCTGAACCGGCTCGTGCAATACATGGCGCGCCTTGCGGGTGGGGAGATCGGTTCCGTCGACATCGCATCCGGCCGCAAGGACGAGATCGGCAAGATGGAGCAGGCGGTGGAGATTTTCCGCCAGGCAGCCATCCGCAACGGCGAACTCGAGATCGAGGCCGAGGCTACCCGCCGCCGTGCGGAGGCGGAGCGCGAGGAGATGCGGCGCGTCGCCGAGCAGGAAGCGGACATCCGGCTCGCCCAGGCGACCGGTGCACTGGCGGCCGGATTGCGGCAGTTGGCCCAGGGCGACATGCTTTGCGAGATCGACCAGCCGTTCGCGGCCCAGTTCGAGCCGCTTCGCCACGACTTCAATACATCGGTCGGCCAGTTGCGCCAGGCGCTGCTGAGCGTCGGCAGGTCCGTTTCCACCGTCACCGGCGGGTCGAAGGAAATCTCGGAAGCGTCGGACAATCTTGCTCGGAGAACGGAGCAGCAGGCCGCTTCCCTGGAGGAAACCGCCGCTGCTCTCGAGGAAATCACTTCCAATGTCAGCTCGACCTCCCAACGCACCGATCAGGCGCGGGATGTAGCAAGGGAGGCGCGTGCCAAGGCCGATCAGTCCGGCAAGGTCGTCCGCGATGCGGTCACCGCCATGGAGCGGATCGAGCAATCCTCCAGGCAGATCGGGCAGATCATCTCGGTCATCGACGAGATAGCCTTCCAGACGAACCTGCTGGCGCTCAACGCAGGCGTCGAGGCGGCACGGGCAGGCGAGGCCGGCAAGGGGTTTGCGGTCGTGGCCCAGGAAGTCCGCGAGCTTGCCCAGCGGTCGGCCAATGCCGCCAAGGAGATCAAGAGCCTCATCGACAAGTCGGCTGTCGCGGTCGGCGACGGAGTGCGGCTGGTCAGCGGCACGGGTGAGGGTCTCGGCCTCATCGAGCAGCTTGTCCAGACGATCAACATGCACATGGAGGCTATCGCCACGGCGGCACAGGAGCAGGCTGCCGGGCTGGCGCAGGTCAACACGGCCGTCAACCACATGGACCAGGCCACCCAGCAGAATGCCGCTATGGTCGAGGAGATGAATGCGGCAGGGGCAGGCCTCGCCCAGGAAAGCACGACGCTCAGCGGGCTTCTCTCCCGCTTCAATCTCCGCGATGAGGCGCAGCTGCTGCGGGCGACCGGCGATCGGATGCGGCACCCAGCAGTCATCGCGGCTCCGGAGACTGCTGCCCGGACGGTGCGTCAAGCGCTGCCTGCATAGGGCGGCTCCTCCGCCGTCGGCGGCGCTGCCCAGGTCAGGCGTCAGCCAGGGACTGGGGCGAGTCTGACAAAGTAACGTGTAGTGTGACATGGGCGGGGTGCGACAGTGCCCCGCCCGTTGATGTTTCTTCTCAGGCCGCTGTTTTAGGGTTGCCTTGCCTGTCTGCAACATATAAACATATCTTTATATGTTGATTGCAGGGATAGGGCAGGCATGGGACATTCGCTCGACACGCTCGTGGACGTGCTGAAGACGGCAGGGGAACCGACACGCTTCCGGCTGCTCGCCCTCGTGGCTGCGGGTGATCTGACCGTGACCGATCTCACCGAAATCCTGGGCCAGTCGCAGCCGCGCATCTCGCGCCATCTCAAGCTGCTGGCGGAGGAAGACCTCATAGAGCGGTACCAGGAGGGCGCCTGGGCTTACTTCCGGCTGAAGCAGGATGGTCCGGCGGCTTCGCTGGTGCGGACGCTACTGATGTCGGTCGCGCCCGATGATCCGATCCTGACGCGCGACCGTGAGCGTCTGGCAACGGTGAAACGAGCGAGAGCGGAACGTGCCCAGGCCTATTTCAGCCGCAATGCCTCCGAATGGGACGAATTGCGCCGCCTGCATGTGAGCGACTCCGCCGTCGAGAAGGCTCTGCTGAAGTTGATCGGGCGGAAACCGGTCAATTCCTTGCTGGATCTCGGCACCGGCACGGGCTGGATCCTTCAGCTTCTCTCGAATGTCTACCGCCGCGCGCTCGGTATCGATGCGAGCCGGGACATGCTCTCGGTGGCGCGTGCCAATCTCGACAAGGCCGGCATCGTGAAGGCTTCGGTCCGTCAGGGAGATATCTTCAACCTGCCGCTCGACGGGCAGGATTTCGATCTGGTGACGATCCACCAGGTGCTGCACTTCCTCGATGAGCCGGAACGCGCGATCGCGGAAGCCGCGCGGGTGCTGCGGCCTGCCGGGCGGCTGCTGATCGTCGATCTGGCCCCTCATGATCTCGAATACCTGCGCGACGAGCATGCTCATGTGCGCCTCGGCTTCTCCCACCAGACGATGGCGGACTGGCTGGCCAAGGTCGGCCTGGACGTCGAGGAGGTGATCGACCTCACTACCGAGAAGCAGGGGGACCCTTCGTTGACCGCGACGGTCTGGCTCGCCCGCGACCGCCGGCTGCTGATCGCCGACGAGGCCGTCGCCGAAGAACTCACCCCAGCCTGAGAGGAATACCGCCATGACATCGACAGGGCATCCGCGGAAATCCTTCGGTATTTCCTTTGAATTCTTCCCGCCGCGCTCACGCGAGATGGAAGGGCAGCTGTGGGACGCGGTTGAGAATCTTGCCGCGTGGGAACCGGACTTCGTCTCCGTTACCTACGGTGCGGGCGGCTCCACCAAAGCGCCGACGCTGGCGACCGTCCGTCGGCTGATTGGGGAGACTTCCCTGATGACGGCGGCGCACCTTACCTGCGTCGATGCTTCCCGCGAGGAGGTGCAGGCGGTGGTCGACGAGTACAGGGTTTCCGGTGTCCGCCACATCGTCGCGCTGCGCGGTGATCCGGCAAGTGGCATCGGTACGAACTATGTGCCGCACCCGGAAGGCTACGGCGACACGAGCGAGCTTGTAGCGGCTTTGCGCATGGCCGGCGAATTCGATATCTCCGTCTCTGCCTACCCGGAAAAGCACCCCGAGAGCGTCGATCTTGCGGCCGACATCGACACGCTGAAGCGTAAGGCCGATGCAGGCGCCTCGCGGGCGCTGACCCAGTTCTTCTTCGACAACGACGCGTTCGAGCGTTACCTGGAAAAGGTGCGGGCGGCAGGAGTGGCAATTCCGGTCGTTCCCGGAATCATGCCTATCCAGAATCTCACCCAGCTCAAGCGCTTCGCTTCCCGCTGCGGCGCTTCGATCCCCACATTCCTCGATGCCCGCTTCGATGGCCTGGATGACAAGCCGCTCGAGCGAGCGGAGGTGGCAGCCGATGTGGCAGCGGAGCAGATTGCGGACTTGCAGGGTCGCGGCCTCCATGACTTCCACATCTACACGATGAACAGGGCGCCCCTGGTCAACGCCGTGCTGGAGCGGCTGGGCCGTTCCAGGCGCCGGCTGGAGGCCGGTGCTGCCGCATGACCGTCCGGCGGGGTGCAAAAGAAAAGAACGCAGCCGATGAAGCTGCGTTCTTTGCTTTCAAACCTTTGTCATAGTGTCACGGATGCCAGATCTGTCCCGATGCGGAGAGATTGTGGCGCTCAGATGAAGAGCATGGAAGCCACGAACACAAACGCTGCACCGACTACCAGGACATTCAGAGAGTATGCACGTCCCATGTCTGCCTCCTTGTGCTGACGAAGGGCAGTGTAAGTCGCTTTTTTACGTCTTGAAAAGCGGTTTTTGTGCTGCACTGCAAAACAGCGGCAACGGATTTCCTTTTTGTTATCCTCTTAAGTCACTGTTTTTGAATTGAAATTTCAGTGATTTATCTGCTGAATGAAACGTTAAATTAACGTCTCCGCCTGTTAATAACCGAAACAGTCTGTGAGGTAACGGTACAGATCAGCGCCTGTCCCCGGCAGTACCTGGGTGGAAAATCCTCGTGATGAGCCGACCGTCGAGAGCGAGGAGACCGGCACCGATCAGGGCCATTCCCGAAAGATCGGTCGCGGAAAGCCGCTCGCCGAGGAAGAGCGCCCCGAGGAGAATCGCACTCGGGGGCACCAGTAGCGTGACGAGCGAGGTATTGGTCGCGCCGGCGAGGGTCAGGATCCGGAAAAACAGCAGATAGGCGAAGGCTGTGGAGAGAAGGGCGAGACCCAGGATGGCGAGGATCGCCGGGACGCCGGGGAAGGGCAGCGACCAGGGCTGGTCGGCAAGCAGCGCGACCGGCAGCATGATCAGGCTGGAGGCCGTGAGCTGCCCGGTCGCGGTCACAGGCGCGGGGATGTCGCGGAAGCGCTTTCCGAAGGTTCCGGCGACGCCGTAGCAGATCGCCGCCAGCACGGGCAGGACAAGGGCCCATGCCGGGGCGTGAGCGGCCGAACTGACGGCGGGACCGATCATCACCACCGTCCCGGCCAGCCCGATCATGCAGCCCGCCGCCTTGCGGCCGGTCAGCTTCTCGTCCGCTGTCCAGATGTGGGCTATGAGTACCGTCCAGATCGGTGTGGTGGCGTTGAGGATGGAGGCAAGGCCTGCCCCGATCTCCGTCTGGCCAAAGAAGATGAGCGTGTGCGGCAGGGCGTTGTTCACGAGGCCCATCACGGCGAAGGCGCGCCAATGCGTGCGCAACGTCCCGTAGAGATCGGAGCGGCCCCAGAGGTAGACGTGCAGCGCCAGCGCCGCAAGCGAGAGCCGCAGCAGGACGAGCGTGAACGGCGGAACGTCGAGGACGGCGATCCTGGCGAAGAAGAAGGATCCGCCCCAGATCAGGCCAAGGAGGAACAGAAGCGCCCAGGACTTCCCCGTCAGACGTTGTGCGGATGCTGGTGCCACTATGATTCTCCGTGCAGTTGCCCCCGAACGCATAGTGGCGCCGATCGCTCGGCGCCACCCGGATCCCGCGAGGGGCGGAACTTCTCACAGGGCCTGCAGGAGTTCCGGTGTCGGCCATCCGTCCGCCGGCAGGCCGAGCCGAGCCTGTTCCTTCTGGACCGCGCGGCGCGTGCCGGAGCCGAGGATGCCGTCGATCTTGCCCACGTCGTGGCCGAGCGACTGCAACTTCATCTGGAGAGCCTTCATCGCGCCGTCGTCCAGGCCAGCCTGGGGATTGCCCTTCTGGTAGATCGGAGCGCCCATCAGGCGCGTGGCGAAATAGGCGGCCGAGGTCGTATAGATGAAGGACTGGTTCCATTCCAGGTAGATGTTGAAGTTGGGATAGGTGAGGAAGGCGGGACCATCGCGTCCCTGCGGCAGTACCAGTGCCGCGGGAAGATTGCCGAAGCCGGTATTGCCGTCGCGCGGTGTGACGCCCATGGCGAACCAGTCACCCGCCGGGACCTCGTTGCCGAGACCGGTCTTCTCCCATGCGATCGCGGTGGGGAGGATGACCTCCTGGATCCATGGCTCGCCGCGGCGGAAGCCAAGACTCTGGATGAATTTGGCGGCAGTCAGGATGGCGTCGGGGGCGCTCGCCTTGACGTTGACGTGACCGTCACCATCGCCGTCGACGCCATATGCGATGATGTCTTCCGGAAGCATCTGTACCTGGCCGATTTCGCCAGCCCAGGCGCCGGTATTGGCGGCGGGGTCGAGATCGCCGTGTCGGACCATCTCGATCAGCGCGAGCAGTTGCGGCCGAAACAGTTCCGGACGGCGGCAGTCATGCGCGAGGGTGACCAGTGCGTTGCGGGTGTTGAAGTCGCCCTGGACGGCACCGAAATCCGTTTCCATGGCCCAGAAGGCGGCGATCACACCCGGCGGGACGCCGAATTCCTGTTTGGCGCGCTGAAACACTTCCGCGTACTGCTTGAGCTTCTGCCGGCCGATGTCCAGGCGTGCCTGGCTCACCGTCCGCTGCGAGAATTCGAGGAAAGTCTGTTTGAACACACCCTGGGCGCGGTCGCGGGAAAGAACCTTCTGGTCGATCTGCGCGCCGGCCAGGGCCTTGTCGGCTACGTCGGCCGGGATGCCCTTGGCGACGGCTTCCGTCTTCACGCCGGCGAGGAAGGCCCCGAGGTCACCGCCGCAGGTCTGCGCCAGCGCCGGGGCGGTGAAACAGGCGAGGGCGAAGGCGGAAAGCGCGGTGCGGCGGAGGAGGGACATGTCGTGGCTCCTTTTGAACAGGTCGGCCTATGCTCTGGAAATACATTGTGACGGAACGGCGGCAGGCCTTCCCGGAGGTCGATCTGCCGGGAAAATGCCTCAGCTTCCGGCGGAAGCCAACCAGGCCCGCCAATGCTTCTCGGTGCCGGAGAAGACGTTGATATCGGTATCACCCTTGATGCCCGGTACCACTCCCGTAGCGGTGTACTGCCAGAAGGCCCAGCGCCGCGACGCGTAGGTGTCGCCCGGATGGGTCGCGGTCGAACGGACCCAGAAATGATAGTCGTCGAATTGACCGATCAGGTTGTCGCGGTGGAAGTCGACGGTCGTGTAGATGATCGGCCGTTTTCCGTAATGTGCCTCGATCCGGTCCATGAAGCGTTGCAGGCGGGCACGCACGGTGGCCGGGTCGGGACGCAGCTTGCATGTGGGCGAGGCGGGGTTCCATTCCGCGTCCAGCACGGGGGGAAGGCGCACGGCCGCCTTGGGCACGTTGCGGATGAACCAGTCCGCCTGCTCGTCCGGCGTCGAGCAGAAATAGTAGAAGT
>JAEWKX010000084.1 GCA_023393575.1 Pseudomonadota bacterium | reverse complement strand
ATGTGAACCCATAGGCGTTCTGGAAGGCGGGCAAGGCGGCGGGGGAATTCACGAACTCGGAGGATGCTGCGAGCTTGATCTCTCCACCGCCCGAGACGAATCGCCCGAGATCGGAAAGTGTCTTCAGGCTGTTCTGCTCGGCGACATCCTTGCGAAGCGCAATGGCCCAGGTATTGTTGGCGGGTGACGGCGCGAGCCAGACGATCTTGTTCGCATCGTAGTCGAGCTTCTTGGCGAGGGTATGGGCCTGCGCGGCATTCTTCCAGGCCGGGTCGTCCGCCTTCTCGAAGAAAAACGCCGCATTGCCGGTATATTCAGGATAGATGTCGATTTCGCCTGCGGTAATGGCGGCGCGGACCACCGGCGTCGCACCGAGCTGTATTCTGTCCGTTGTCGGGATGCCGTTGGCATTCAGGACGCTGAGGATGATGTTTCCAAGCACCCCGCCCTCGGTGTCGATCTTCGATGATACGACGACCTGGGCGCCAGCGGTACCGGCCCACAATATCGTCGCCATCGTCAGACCGATCAAACTTTTCAACCCATGCATCAACTCGTCCTCCGTCCTTGGCGGCGTGAAGCAGCGCGCCGCCGTTGCGCCCCGCAAAACATATGGCGCGTTCCGGCCGTGGGGAGTACCCAGGCCAAATTTTGCAGGTCTCGCCTGCATGGATTCGGCGGAATTGGAAAATTCCTCGCCGCAAACGAGACGATGCCTGCGAACAAGCCTGCAAAACTTGAACATGTGACGGAGGGCACGAGAACCCCCGCGCGAAGCGTGGCGGCAAGAGGAATGCCGCCCATCGATCCGCGCCAACCGGCGCCAACCAGGGGAACGTCATGACGAAGAAACTGCTTGCCTCCACCTGTCTTGCTCTCGGCTTCGCCACGATGGGAGCGAGTGCCTCCCGAGCGGAATGCGGGGATGTCACCATCGCGAGCATGAACTGGCAGAGCGCGGAGGTGCTCGCTGCCCTCGATCAGTTCATCCTCAACGAAGGCTTCGGCTGCAACGCGGAAATCATCGTGGGGGACACCGTTCCCACTCTCACCTCGATGGTCGAGAAGGGAGAGCCTGATCTTGCGCCGGAAGGATGGATCGACCTGCTACCCGAGGTCGTCGGCCGCGGTGTCTCGGAAGGCAAGCTCGTGGGTGCCGCCGTGGCGCTCTCGGACGGTGCCGTCCAGGGATGGTGGATCCCGAAATACGTCGCCGAGGCCAACCCCGACATCAAGACGATCGACGATGTCCTGAAGCACCCCGAACTCTTCCCTGCCCCTGAGGACTCCTCGAAGGGCGCGATTCACAACGGGCCGGCCGGCTGGGGCGGCACCGTTGCCACGGCACAGCTCTATAAGGCCTACGGCGCCGAAGAGGCTGGCTTCACGTTGGTGGATACCGGTTCAGCCGCCGGCCTCGACGGCTCGATCGCGAAGGCCTACGAAGGTCAGAAAGGCTGGGTCGGCTACTATTGGGCACCGACCGCGCTCCTGGGAAAATACGAAATGGTCAAGCTGGAACACGGCGTAGCCTATGACGAGGCGGAGTGGAAGCGCTGCAATACCGTTGCGGATTGCCCCGACCCCAAGAAGAACGACTGGCCGAAAGACACCGTTCAGACCATGCTCACCAAGAGCTTTGCCGACCGTGCCGGTCCCGAAGTCATGGACTATCTCAACAAGCGCGCATGGAGCAACGCCACCGTCAACGGCTTGATGGCGTGGATGACCGACAACCAGGCGACCGGCGAGGACGGGGCGAAGCACTTCCTGGAGGAAAACGGGGATCTCTGGACACAATGGGTGAGCCCGGAAGTGGCGGAAAAGATCAAGGCGGCGCTTTGATTCGACAGGACCGAGGGGGCGTTCACTTTCCGCCCCCTCCCTTTCGGCACATCGCCGCATTGTTCTTCCTGCCCAAAGGAGGCCGTCATGGATTGGCTGACCCGCTTTCCGCATATGGACGATGACACCTTGCGGAACCTCAAGAAGGGGATAGACGAGGCCTTCCGGGCATTCACGCGCGCCTATGGCGACGGCATCGAAGCATTTTTCGATCCGCTGCAGTTCCTCCTCGTCGAATCGGAACGACTGCTTACCCGCACCCCTTGGCCGATCATCCTGTTCGCAATCGCCCTCATCGCGTGGCTTGCCAGCCGCAACTTGCGAATTGTGGCGGGTTGCGTGGTTACCCTCCTCCTTATCGGCTATTTCGACATGTGGGAGGATACGATGAAGACGATATCGATGATCTTCGTCTGCACGGTCCTGTCGATCGTCATCGGCATCCCGATCGGAATCGCCATGTCGCGGTCGGACCGGCTGCAGAGCGCCATCAATCCGGTTCTCGACGTGATGCAGACGATGCCGAGCTTCGTCTATCTGATCCCCGTCGTCATGCTTCTGGGCATCGGCAAGGTGCCCGGGCTCATCGCCGTCGTGATCTATGCGATTCCTCCGATGATCCGGCTGACGAACCTGGGGATCAGGCTTGTCGATCGCGACGTGCTTGAGGCCGCCGACGCCTTCGGCTCATCAGGCTGGCAGAAGCTCAAGGACGACCAGATGCCCCTGGCACTGCCGACGATCATGGCCGGCATAAACCAGACCAT
>JAEWKX010000428.1 GCA_023393575.1 Pseudomonadota bacterium | reverse complement strand
CGAGATGCGGGCCCCCATGGAATAGCCCATGACGTGAGCTTCCGGGATGCGCAGGTGGTCGAGCAGCGCGGCCGCGTCTTCGGCCATTACCCACGGCCTGTAGGCTTCGGGATCGCGCGGCTTGCCGCTCTGGCCGTGGCCGCGATTGTCCATTGCGATCACCCGGTAGCCGGCCTCGCCCAGCGTCTTCACCCAGCCCGGATGGACCCAGTTCACGAGCGCGCTGGATGCGAAGCCGTGGACGAGGAGCACGGGATCGCCCGCCGGATCGCCCTCGTCCAGATAGTAAAGGTCGAGGCCGTCATGCCGGAAGGAGGAGAAGGGCGGAGCATTGAGATTCATGGGAGAGCCTTGAGGTCACAGCCGGATAGAGGCGGATGTAAACCGCCGCTTGCGGACTTTCCACCTCATGCGACCGTTTTTTCCCCTACACATTCACGACCGGGGCAGATAATGTCCGCCGCCAAACAAACACGCATTCGGAGACGACCATGGCTGGTCACAGCATTCCCCATTTCCAGAACGACGGCGGCCACCGGCTGATCCAGATCGGCGTCAAGGAGTTCATGTGCACCGGTGCCTCGGTTCCGTTCGACCACCCGCACATCTATATCGATATGGGCGACGACAGCGAGAAGGTATGCTCCTACTGCTCGACCTTGTACCGCTACAACCCGGCGCTCAAGCCGGAGCAGACGGACCCGCCCGGCTGCGTCTTCCATGTGAAGGCCGCCTGACACGCCGGGCGTGAACGATGCCTGTTGAAAGGGTCGCCGTCGTCGGGGCAGGCATAGCGGGATTGACCACCGCGCTTTCCTTTGCCCGGCGCGGTATCGCATGCGACATTTTCGAAGAGGCGCGGGAACTGACGGAAGTCGGCGCCGGCCTTCAAGTATCGCCCAATGCTTCGCGGATCCTCGCGGACCTGGGCGTGCTTCCGGCGCTGGAGGCTGTTTGGACAGAGCCGGAGCGGATCGCGCTGGTGTCGGGGACGTCGCTTCGGCAGATCGCCCATGTTCCGGTCGGGCGGTTCGCCCGCGAGCGCTGGGGCGCTCCTTACGGCGTGCTTCACCGGGCGACGCTCCAGAAGACGCTGATCGAGGCCGTCAAGGCGAACTCGCTTTGCAAGGTATATCTCGATCATCCGATCCGCCCGGATATCCGAGAGACCCTCTGTCGCGCGGGCGGGATGGGCTACGGTCTCATCGTCGGCGCCGACGGCGTCTGGTCGAATATTCGTGCCGAGGTCTCCGGAAGCCCCGTCCCCGGGTTTTCCGGAAACGTCGCGTGGCGCTTCACGATACCGCAGGCGGGCGCTCCTGACTGGCTGCCGCTCGACCAGGTAACTGCATTCCTTGGTCCGTCCACCCATCTGGTCGCCTATCCTCTGAAAGACACCGACAGCATCAACCTGGTTGCCCTCGCATCCGGCATCAGCGCCGGGCAGGTATGGGATGCCAAGGCAAGCGAGACTCAGCATCGCATGCTGGTCACGCAGTTCATTCCGTGGGACAGCCACGTATCCCGCCTGCTTGCAGGCGCGGACGCGCCGACGTTCTGGCCACTCTACCAGGCATCGACCGGACGGTGGCAGAACGGCAAGGACGTCGTTCTGATCGGCGATGCCGCCCACGCCATGATGCCATTCGCGGCACAGGGAGCAGCTATGGCAATCGAAGATGCCTTCCTGCTGGCCGAAAATGTGTACCATACCTCTTCCCTGTCGAGGGCCTTGTCGGACTTCGAAGCGGAACGGAGGGTAAGGGCTGCCCGCGTGCGCTCGCGCGGTGCCTTCAACCGCTTCGCCTATCATGCCCGTGGCCCCGTCCGGATCGGTCGGGATATCGTGCTGGCACTGAAGCCGCCGCAATCGCTCGCGGCGGATCTGGACTGGCTCTACGGCTATCGTGCCACCTGACGTCAGGCCGCCGCGGCGGCTGCAAAACCTGCTTCCAAGTCCTTCTTCAGGTCGGTGACATCCTCGAGCCCGATCTGCAGACGAACGACCGGTCCGTCCTCCGGTGCCTTGCGGATGGTTCGGTCGGACAGGTTCACCGGCACCGCCAGGCTTTCATAGCCGCCCCAGGAGTAACCGAGCCCGAACAGCGAGAGCGTGTCCAGAAGCGCATGTGCCTTGGCCCTGAAGCGGCTTGCGTCACCAACCTTGAGGACGAATGAGAAGACGCCGGTCGCCCCCTTGAAGTCGCGTTTCCAGATCTCGTGGCCTGGGAAACTCGGCAGTGCCGGGTGCAGCACGCGCGCGACGTCGTCGCGGCCTTCGAGCCAACGGGCGATTTCCAGCGCGCTTCGCTGATGGTGTTCGAGGCGGACACCCATGGTTCTCAGCCCGCGCAGGATCTGGTAGGAATCGTCGGGCGAGCCGCAGATCCCCATGGTGATCGCCGCTTCCTGCAGTTGCGGCCAGTACGTCTTATTCGCCGAGACAGATCCCATCAGGATGTCGGAATGTCCCGACGGATACTTGGTGGTCGCGTGGATGGAAACGTCGACGCCGAAATCGAGCGGCCGGAAGTAAAGCGGCGTTGCCCAGGTGTTGTCCATGGTCACCACGCAGCCATGCCGGTGGGCGGCCTCCGAGATCGCCCGGATGTCCTGCATCTCCATTGTGTTGGAACCCGGCGCTTCCGTGTGCACCAGCTTCGTATTCGGCTTGATCAGGCTCTCGATCCCCCCGCCGATCTCGGGATCGTAGTACTCGATCTCTACACCCAGGCGCTGCAGCATCGTGTTGCAGAACAGCCGGCATGGCGCATAGACCGAATCGACGATGAGGGCATGGTCGCCGGCCGACAGGAAAGCCAGGAAGGGAACGGAGATCGCCGCCAGCCCGGATGGCACGACGATCGTGCCGGCCGATCCCTCCAGCTCGTCCAGCGCCTCGCACAATGCATCCGTCGTCGGTGTTCCGCGCGTGCCGTAGGTGTATTTCTGGCCCCGTGTCTCCATCGTCCGGCAATCGGGGAAAAGCACCGTCGAGGCATGGACGACCGGTGGATTGACGAACCCGTGGTAGCCGAACGGATCATGGCCGATGTGGGCGAGGCGCGTGTTCACGCCGGCTTCGGCTGACAAGGAGGCCTTTTTTTTCATGCGGGGGAAGCTCTCTTCTGGAAGGAGGCCGGATGTTGCCGTTTGAGGCGGGAACGGTCAACCCCGCCGGCTCTTAAGACCCTCGCCCTCCTGCGGCCATCCGTGAGCGGATGCCGAGTCTTTCGGCACTTCAAGCCCAAAGTTTGGCAGGATGACCCCCGAGTAGGCAGATTAAGGACATTTGACTCTTTTTGGACACAATTTGGGCACCGCAGACTTGACCGTACCGACGTTTGCGACTGTGATAGCGATCCCGCATCCGGGAGGCTGGCGGGGCGTGGCGCTGCATTCGTCCGACGAACGGCATCGCAACGAGATCAGAAAAAACCAAAAGATAAAGGTTGGGAAAATGAGAAAGACGCTACTGTCAGCCACGATTGGCGCAGCAATCCTTGGCGCCGCCTCGGCTGCATCGGCTGCCACGCTCGATGACGTGAAGGCGAAGGGTTTCGTTCAATGCGTTGTCAACACCGGGCTTGCCGGCTTTGCCGCACCGGATGCGTCGGGGAACTGGCCCGGTCTGGACGTTGATTACTGCCGCGCCGTTGCCGCCGCCATCTTCAACGATCCGTCCAAGGTGAAATTTACCCCCACGACGGCACAGACGCGATTCACGGCGCTGCAGTCGGGCGAAGGTGATGTCCTCTTCCGCAATACCACCTGGACGATCAGCCGCGACACCGCGCTCGGATTCAACTTCCGCGTCGTCAACTACTATGACGGCCAGGGCTTCATGGTGACCAAGGGCCTCAACGTGAAGTCGGCTCTGGAACTCTCCGGCGCGGCCGTCTGCGTGCAGGCCGGCACGACCACCGAGC
Source organism: Pseudomonadota bacterium (assembly GCA_023393575.1). GTDB lineage: Bacteria > Pseudomonadota > Alphaproteobacteria > Rhizobiales > Rhizobiaceae > Neorhizobium. The sequence continues at coordinate 714 of JAEWKX010000428.1, read as the reverse complement.
TCAACCTCGCCGACTACTTCAAGGCAAACAACCTGGAGTACAAGCCGGTCGTCTACGAAAAGCTCGAGGAAGTGAACGCCGCCTACGACTCCGGCCGTTGCGATGTCTACACGACCGACCAGTCGGGCCTCTATTCGCTGCGCCTGTCGCTCTCCAAGCCGGACGATCACGTGATCCTGCCGGAAATCATCTCGAAGGAGCCGCTCGGCCCGGCCGTCCGCCAGGGCGACGACCAGTGGTTCGACATCATCAGCTGGACTCATTATGCCCTCGTCCAGGCCGAGGAATTCGGCATTACGCAGGCAAACATCGACGAGATGAAGAATTCCGAGAACCCCGATATCCGCCGTTTCCTGGGCATCGAGGCGGACACCAAGATCGGCACCGACCTCGGGCTGACCAACGACTGGGCCTACAACATCGTCAAGCACCTCGGAAACTACGGCGAGGTCTTCGAACGCAATATCGGCGCAAGCACCCCGCTCAAGATCGAGCGTGGCCTGAACGCCCTGTGGACCAAGGGCGGCCTGCAATACGCTCCGCCGGTCCGCTGATCGACGACGACAAGGGTGAGGCGGTCCGCCGCCTCACCCACCACCTGACAGATAACCAAGAAAAAGACCGCAAAAGGTCACCAAGGGGATTTGGCCAGCATGACCGATCACGCTGCAATCGCGCCGCCCGGCGGCCGATCGTTGACCAGCTACATCTATG
>JAEWKX010000420.1 GCA_023393575.1 Pseudomonadota bacterium | reverse complement strand
AGCGCGATCGGGATGAGATAGACCAGCATGTTCATGCCAGATGCGCCTCCCCCACCGTCGGCCTGGATGCAGCCGGGACCGACAGTTTCCTTTCCACGCCCGCCATGCGGTTCAGACGCAGCGCGTTGGCGACGACGATGATCGACGAGGTCGACATGGCGACGGCGGCGATGAGAGGTGTCGCATAACCGGCAAGCGCGATCGGCACGGCGATGACGTTGTAACCGATGGCGAGTGCGAAGTTCTGGCGGATCAGGCGCCCGGCCCGCCGCGACACCTCGATCGCCAAGGGTACCGCGTTAAGGCTCTCATGCATGAAAACGAAATCGGCGGCCTGGCGGCCGACATCGGCCGCCGTGGCCGGCGCGATGGAGACATGCGCAGCCGCCAGAGCAGGCGCATCGTTGATGCCGTCTCCGACCATCAGGACCCTCGTACCGGCGCGATCGAGCTCCGCGACCGCATCGACCTTTTCGCGCGGAGAGAGTTCAGCCTTCCACAGCGACACGCCCAGCCGACGGGCGAGCGCCTTGACGACAGGAGCGCGGTCCCCCGACAGGATGCCCGTCGCAAAGCCCGCGGCGTCAAGCCCCGTGACCGCCGCAACGGCATCGGGACGCAGAGCGTCCTCGAAGAGGAAGCTCTGGAGTTCCTTGCCATCGAGCGACAGGACAACCTCCGACAATTCGGCCGAGGGCACAGCGCCTCCCCCGGCGAAACGGCGGTTACCGAGACGATAGACGCCATCCCCGGTCAAGACCTCCAACCCCTCGCCCGGCAGCTCCGTTACCCCTGCAAAGCCGGAAACCGGGCCGGAAGCGCTCCGGTAGAGCGCGAGGGACAGCGGGTGGCAGGAATGCATGCCGAGGCCCGCGGCGAGCCCAAGATAGCGGGGATCGACATCCTGTCCATTGACCAGACGCGGCTGGCCGAGCGTCAGCGTTCCGGTCTTGTCGAACATGATCGCATTTACCTCGGCGAGCCGTTCCATTGCGGAGCCGTCCTTCACCATGATGCCGTTCCGGAAGAGCCGTCCCGCAGCAACGACCTGGACGACCGGCACGGCAAGCCCCAGCGCACAGGGGCAGGTAATGATCAGGACAGCGATGGCGATCAGCATCGCCTGTTTCCAGTCCCCTCCGAATATCCCCCAGCAGACGAAGGCGACGATGGCCAGAAGATGCACCGCCGGCGAGTAGAGCTGGGCCGCACGGTCGGCGATCCGGCGATAGCGCGCCCTGCCCCCTTCGGCTGCTTCCATCAGGGAGATGACCTCCGCCAGGAAGGAATCCCTGGCGGCTGCCGTGGCGCGAATGACGAGCGAGCCGGTCAGGTTCAGCACGCCGCCCTGAACGGCGTCTCCGGGCCTGGCGACGGACGGCGCGCTTTCCCCGTTGACGATCGAGAGATCGAGGTCGCTGCTGCCGCTCTCCACGATCCCGTCCACCGGGATCCGTTCTCCCGCCGGGATCATCAGCCGGTCGCCGGCGCGAACCTCCTCGATCGGCCGGTACTCCCGCCCGCCATCCTCGGCAAGTACCATCGCGCCGCGGGGAGAAAGGCGCGCAAGGCCGCTGATGGCGGCGCGCGCACGATCGCGCATCACATGGTCGAGCGTCCGCCCGATCAACAGGAAGAACAGCAGCGAGACCGTCGCATCGAACCATGCATGCTGGCCATGGTGCATGGTTTCCCACAGCGAGACGGCATAGGAGAGCGTGACGGCGAGCGCGATCGGTACGTCCATGTTGGTTCGCCCGTGCCGGACGGCATTCCAGGCGGACTGGTAGAAGAAGCGGCCGGCATAGACGAGCGCGGGTGCTGCGATCATCGCCGAAATCCAGTGGAAGAGGTCGCGCGTCGAGGCTTCGGCGCCCGACCAGACGGAGACCGAGAGCAGCATGATGTTGGTAGCCGCGAAGCCCGACACCGCGACCGCCCTGATCAGTTCGCGTTGCAGCCGGTCGCCGGCATCCTCGGTGGTGGAATACAGATGGGCGTCGTAGCCGGTCGCCCGGCTTATGGCCTGAACCAGGTCCAGCGGGTCCGTCTTCCGGCCCTCGACGACTTCCTTCCAGACGACGGATACGCGCCTGGTCGAAAGGTTCACCCGTGCCCGCTCCACCTCGGGAAGCGCCTGGAGTGCCTTTTCGATCGTGGTGATGCAGGCGCCGCAATGGACGCCCGGGACACTGAGATCCGTCTGCCGCAGGCCCGGCTGCATCTGCCGGCTCGCCAGAAGCAGCTCTTCCGTCGACGGAAGGGCGCGGCCCAGGCGTTCGAGCTCCACCGCTCCTTCGGTGCCGGGAGCGCAGCAGGTCGTCATCTTGCTTCTCCGGCAACGGAAATCCGCTGCGTATGATGCAGGATACGCTTGCCTTCCCTCACCGCCTCGGCCTCGACGATCCAGGTGCCGTCGGGCAAATCGCGGCGCGCCGAGAAGAGCCCTTCCCCCTGCTGTTCAAGAGAAAGATCGAAATCCTGCTCCTCGCCCACCGGCCGCTTGAAGCTCAACATCACAGCGTCCGCCGCGACCGGCCTTTCGTCTGCAGCGGAAAGCCGATACCGGATGTCGGAGCCATCGAGGTCGAGGGTGCCGACGACACCGGTCGCGGCGAGCGCCTTCGCTTCCGCCACCTTGCCGTTGAACTCCTGGCTGGCGACGTAGGTGTTCTTCACCACAAGGCCGCTCCAGGTATGGGTGGCCTGCCAGGCCATGTAGAAATTCACCGAGATGATCGTCCCGAAGAACAGGCACATGACGCCGACCATGTGCCAGCCGGTGAAGACGAACCCCTTGCGGCCAGTCGAACTCATTTCCTGCCCTCCGGAGCGTAGAAGGTTGCGTCATAGTGGTCCCGTTCATGGCTTGAACGGTCCTCCGCGACGAAGCTGAAGCCGTCGCTGCCGTCCGGCAGGGCAAAGGCCGGCACGGTGACGAAGACCTTCAGCGCGGTTGCCTTGTCCGGATCGACCGAAATGGCGAACTGGCGGTCGTCGTCACTGGTATGGCCGTTGATCTTCATCGCGGCCTCCGGCAGTCCCTCCAGCGAAAGAAGGATGGTGCGCGGTTCGGGGATCATGTTCAAGAGGCGAATCGTATAGCCGTTGCGGATCGAGCCGTCCGATTCAAGAACATATTGCGGATTGCGATCGTGGATGACGTTGACCTCCAGCCGGTCGCGGCTGAGAAGCGCGACCAGGAGGCCGATCCCGACGGCTGTCCAGACCCCCATGTAGAGCAGCGTGCGCGGCCGGAAGATGATGCGCCAGTCGAAATGGCGAACCGTGTCCACGAAGCCGCCGTGCGCATCGCGCACCCGGCCGGGATTGATCGGTGCCGTGCCGTTGTCGGTGGCGAGCGCCATGTTCGATTCGTACTCGTTGAGCGTCGCGTAGGCGATAAGCCCGCGCGGCTTGCCGATCTTGTCCATGACGCTGTCGCAGGCATCGATGCAGAGCGCACAGGTGATGCAGGCCATCTGCTGGCCGTCGCGGATGTCGATGCCCATGGGACAGACGGCGACGCAGGCGTTGCAATCGACGCAGTCGCCGACCGGCTGGCCCGCCGCCTCCACCTTCTTCGCATGCTTCGTCCGCGGCTCGCCGCGCCAGTCGTTGCAGGTCACGACCAGGGAATTGTCGTCGAGCATGGCGGCCTGGATGCGTGGCCACGGGCACATGTAGACGCAGACCTGCTCGCGCATCAGCCCGCCGAAAACATAGGTGGTCGCCGTCAGGATGCCGACGGTCGAATAGGCGATGAACGCCGCATTGCCGGTTACGAAATCGTAGGCCAGCGTCGGCGCATCGGCGAAATAGAAGATCCATGCGCCGCCGGTCGCAACCGCGATGGCAACCCAGACGGCGTGTTTGAAAACCCGCTTGCGGATTTTCTCGAAGGTCCAGGGACCGGCATCGAGCTTCATGCGGGCGTTGCGATCGCCCTCGAACCAGCGCTCGACGACGAGGAAGAGATCGACCCAGACCGTCTGCGGACAGGTGTAGCCGCACCAGGCGCGGCCGACCGCGGACGTGACAAGGAACAATCCGAAGCCTGCCATGACCAGAAGCCCGGCAACGAAGAAGAACTCCTGCGGCCAGATCTCGATGAAGAAGAAGTAGAAGCGACGGTTGGCGAGGTCGATCAGTACCGCCTGGTCAGGCGCATAGGGTCCCCGATCCCACCGGATCCAGGGCGTCAGGTAATAGATGCCGAGCGTGATCAGCATCACCAGCCACTTGAAGCGGCGAAAGCGACCTTCGACCCGTTTCGGGAAAATCTTCTTCCGGGCCTCATAAAGCGGGCCCTGGGCGGCCGCGTCGGTGGTGGCGGGAGCCTTACGGGCATCTCCGGTCGCTTCTTTGTTCTGGGCGGTATAAAGATTCATGGCGCAATCCCACTTCTATGCCTGCCTTTTCCCACCTGGGCGAGTAAGTATCCTTGACATAAATCAAGTGTGGTCGTGGAACCGCCGCGCTCATTGTCGCAGCCCAAAGACCGGAGAACAGCCTTTGTCAACATGTCAGGTCGAGATCATCCACACAACCATCACCAGGCCTTGGCGGGACGTTTACGAGTTTGCCCGCCAGCCGCGGAACATGGCGCGCTGGGCTGCCGGGCTCGCTGCGGGGCTGCGGCAGGACGGCGACGAATGGATCGGCGACGGCGGGCCTCTTGGAGATATCCGGGTAAGGTTCACGCCGCCGAACGGGTTCGGCGTGATCGACCACGATGTCACCTTGCCCGGTGGCCTCACGGTTCACAATGCACTCCGCGTCGTCCCCAACGGCAGCGGTGCGGAAGTCATGTTCACCCTCATCCGCCAGCCTGAGATGGACGACGCCATGTTCGAGACGGACGCGGCCGCGGTCAGGCGAGACCTTGCGGCGCTGAAGTCATTGCTCGAGGAAAGCTGAGCCGGCCTTCAGCCGCTTCCCTATCGGCGCGAACGCCCTACCATAACCCCCATCCGATGCGTGTAAGGAGGGACGAATGTCCGTACTGATCGACTTCCTGAATCTTGTGCTTTGGGAATACGTGCTGGTCTACGGACTGCTCGCGGTGGGGCTTTACTTCACAATGAGGCTGAAGTTTATCCAGTTCCTGCACTTCGGCGAGATGTTCCGCGTACTGAAAGGCAGCTCGAGCGAGGACAAGGCCGGCATCAGTCCCTTCCAGGCGCTTACCGTTAGCCTCGCATCACGCGTAGGCACGGGAAACATCGCCGGCGTTGCCGTCGCCCTCTATCTCGGCGGCCCCGGCGCAATATTCTGGATGTGGATGGTGGCGCTGGCCGGCATGGCAACCGCCTATTCGGAAAGCGCACTGGCGCAGCTCTACAAGGTGAAGAACGCGCAGGGCATGTATCGTGGCGGGCCGGCCTTCTACATAGCACGGGGACTGCGCGCACCTTGGGCCGGCGGGATATTCTCCGTCTGCCTGATCCTTTCGTTCGGCCTGGTGTTCAACGCCGTTCAGGCAAATTCCATCGCCGATGCCATGGAAGGCGCTTTCGGCTTTCCGAAGCTCGGCGTGGGCATCGTCGTCGCGATCCTCGCCGGCGTCGTCATCTTCGGGGGCATCCGCCAGATCGCCCGCGTCGCCGAATTCGTCGTGCCCTTCATGGCCGGCGCCTATCTGTTGACCGCCATCTATATCCTGATCACCAACTGGTCGGAGGTCCCCGGCGTGCTGAGCAACATTCTTGCCAGCGCCTTCGGCTGGCAGGAAGCTGCCGGAGGCACCACCGGCGGCATCATGGCAGCGATGCTGAACGGCGTGAAACGCGGCCTGTTCTCCAATGAGGCTGGGATGGGGTCCGCTCCCAACATCGCGGCCGTCGCCACGCCCGAGCCGCACCACCCCTCATCGCAGGGCTTCGTGCAGGCGCTCGGAGTCTTTATCGACACTATTCTCGTCTGCACGGCAACTGCGGTCATGATCCTGCTCTCAAGCGCACTCGTGCCGGAGAGCGGTGTCACCGGAACGCCGCTGACACAAGCGGCGCTCACCGAGCATCTCGGCGCCTTCGGGTCCTATTTCGTCGCGATCGCCATCTTCTTCTTCGCCTTCACCTCGATCATCGGTAATTACTCCTACGCGGAGAACGCGATGACCTTCCTCGGCGCCGGCACGGGCCCTGCAATCCTTGTCCTGCGGACGGCTGTCCTTCTGATGGTCGTCTGGGGCGCCTACGAGACGGTCACGACGGTCTTCAACGCAGCCGACGCCTCCATGGGCCTGATGGCGACCATCAACCTGATCGCAATCGTTCTCCTTTCGGGGACGGTCGCGAAACTCACGGCGGATTACTTTGCACAGCGGAAGGCGGGAATATCTCCGGTATTCCACGCCGCAGACTATCCCGAACTCGCAGGCAAGATCGACAAGTCGATCTGGACCCGCGATTGATGGACGGATTTATCGAGGAGAAACGCATGGGCACCACCGGAGCCGACCAGAAGATCGACTACATCGAATTCGACGTGAAGGAAATCCCGCGGGCGAAGCAGTTCTACGGCGACGTCTTCGGCTGGACCTTCACCGACTACGGTCCCGATTACTGCGAATTCCGCGACGGGCGCATGAGCGGAGGTTTTGCCACGGCTCATACCGTGAGCGCCAAGGGAGGCCCCCTGGTCATCATCTTCGCATCCAGCATCGAGGAAACGCTGGCACGGGTAGAGAAGGCCGGCGGACAGATCTCACGGCCGATATTCGACTTTCCGGGCGGCCGCCGCTTCCACTTCGTGGATCCGGAAGGCTACGAACTCGGCGTCTGGTCCGACACATGAACGCAAAGGAGCCGCGCCCACGCACGGCCCCTCATGTTGAAGCAGGTGCGGCTTATTCGCCGCCGCCGAGCGAGTGGACGTAGACGGCAAGCTGCTTGACCGTCTCGTTGCTGAGGCGGGCGTTCCACGCCGGCATGACCCCATGGCGGGGGGCCTGGATCTGCTGTGCGATACCGGCTTCCCCGTCGACCTTCAGCCAGATGGCGTCGGCGAGGTTCGGCGCTCCGAACTCTCGGCTGCCTTCGGCATTCTCGCCGTGGCAGGACGCGCAATTGTCGGCATAAAGCTGCTTGCCGGGCTCCACCATCGAGGCGTCGCGCGGCGTGCCGCTGAGGCTGACGACATAGGCGGCAACCTGGCGCACTTCCTCCGGCTGCAGGATGTCCATGAACGCCGGCATTTCGGAGATGCGGGTCTCCTCGTCCACTGCATCCCGAATACCGTGCGCGATGGTCTGGTAGATGGCGTTGATATCGCCGCCCCACAGCCATTCGTCGTCATTCAGGTTCGGATAGCCCTGTCCGCCGGTTGCGCCGGTACCATGGCACTGGACGCAGTTGACGCGGAAGGCCGAGGCGCCGCCGGCCGTCGCAAACTGGGCCAATTGCGGATCGGCAAGGATCTCCTCGAGCGAGACCTTGGAGATCTTCTCCATGATACCGCCCTGAGCGATCCTGGCGCCTTCCAGTTCGCCCGCGAGTTCGGCGCGGGTCGAGTAGTTCAGGACACCCTTCGTCGCCTCGTTCACCAGCGGCCAGGCCGGATAGAGTATCGTATACCCCACCGCCCAGACGATGGTGG
>JAEWKX010000412.1 GCA_023393575.1 Pseudomonadota bacterium | reverse complement strand
GGCTGACGATGCCGAAGCCGGGCAGGATCAGGATGTAGACTTCCGGGTGACCGAAGAACCAGAACAGGTGCTGGTAGAGGATCGGGTCCCCGCCGCCTTCCGGCGCGAAGAAGGTCGTGCCGAAGTTACGGTCCGTCAGAAGCATGGTGATGCCACCTGCCAGGACCGGCAGCGAGAGCAGCAGCAGGAAGGCGGTGACGAGAACGGCCCATGCAAAGAGCGGCATCTTGTGGATCGTCATGCCGGGCGCGCGCATGTTCAGGATCGTGGTGATGAAGTTGATGGCGCCGAGGATGGACGATGCACCGGAAACGTGCAGCGCGAAGATCGCGAGGTCGATCGCGGGACCGGGATGACCGACGGTGGAGAACGGCGGATAGAGCGTCCAGCCGCCACCCGGACCATAGGCGCCGGCCGGCCCCTCGACGAAGAGCGAGAGCATCAGCAGCAGGAAGGCCGGCGGCAACAGCCAGAAGGAGATGTTGTTCAGGCGGGGGAAGGCCATGTCCGGCGCGCCGATCATGATCGGAATCATCCAGTTGGCAAAGCCGCCGATCAACGCCGGCATGACCATGAAGAAGATCATGACGAGGGCGTGGGCCGTCGTGAATACGTTGAACATGTGCTTGCCGCCATCGATGGCGGCTTCACCTTCGAAACCATAGACCATCGACGCGAGGCCGTGGAATATCTGGATGCCCGGCTCCTGCAGCTCCATGCGCATGAACACCGACAGGAGACCGCCGACGATGCCCGCCATTATCGCGAAGATCAGGTAGAGCGTGCCGATGTCCTTGTGGTTGGTCGACAGGAACCAGCGGGCGAAGAAGCCCGGCCTGTGGTCGTGATGCCCGTGCGCATGCGCGTCGTCGTGAGAGGCAGTGCGGGTGTGAGCGTGATCGTCGTGAGCGGTTGGTCCAGCCATTGTCCTCACTCCTCGTTACTTGGATTCGGTTGCCGCGATACGGACGGCGTCGGCCGGCTTGTCGCTCGCGGCCATGAGAGCGCGGTTGGCACCGCCGAGATCTTCCTGAGCGGCCGCCAGCCAGGCGTTGTACCGCTCTTCGGAGACGACGCGGATCGCGATCGGCATGAAGGCGTGGTCCTTGCCGCAGAGCTCGGAGCACTGGCCGTAATACAGGCCTTCCTTCTCGGCCCTGAACCAGGTCTCGTTCAACCGACCCGGGACGGCGTCGATCTTGAGCCCGAAGGCCGGCATGGCGAAGGCATGGATGACGTCCGTCGGCGCCGCTGTCACGAGCAGGCGCACGGTCTTGTTCACGGGCACGACCATTTCGTTGTCGACGGCCAGCAGACGCGGATAGGCGCCGAGATCCTCCTTGCCGGCTGCCGCGCGGTCTTCGTTCCTCAACAGATAGGTGTCAAAGGAGAGGGGTGTCTCGCCACCTTCGTATTCGTAGCTCCACAACCACTGCGTGGCGGTTGCCTTCACCGTGACGTCCGGATTGGTCGGGATCGTCAACTGCGCATTGAGGAGGTTGAAGGAGGGAATCGCGATGAGGAAGAGGATGAGTACCGGGCCGATCGTCCAGATGATCTCGATCATCGTGTTGTGGCTCGTCCGCGAGGGCACGGGATTGGCGCTGGCGCGGAACTTCATCACGACGACCAACAGCAGGATCAGAACCAGGACGGTGATCGGGACGATGAACCACAGGGTGTAGTTATTGAACCACTTGATTTCCTGCATGATCGGGGTGGCGGGGACCTGCAGGTCAACCTGCCAGGGGGTGGGCTGATCGGCGAAACCGGCAGAAGCAAAGAGCAGACAGATGAGCGCCGTCATCACCGCAAAAGCTCTGTTCATCACAAATTCTCCTCAGGCGTTTGATCTGCATCAAACTCAAACGCAGAATCCAAGCTATGTGGTGCTTCAATCACAGTTTGACTGCCGCCGCAATATCTGGCGGGAAAACGCCGTGCGGCATTTTTGCGCTTCGTCAAGTGCCTACGCTCCAACGGATTCCGCCCTCGGATACCGACCATTCAGGAGCAGCCGCCACGAGCCGGGTCCCATTTTCGCCTCACTCGATTGGGATGAGGTCGGGGCTTTTCATTTGGCTTGCCCGACGCCAAGAATAGCCGCACCGATTCGCCATCCAGAGGTTTCCATGGGTCGTTCCTCGATCATCGCCGCATGTCTCGTTGCCGCCATTGCCGGCTCGGCGCTTCCCGCGCTTGCCCAGCAGTCCGCGGCACCGGCACCCGGCGCCCGGCCCCAGGCCCCTCAGGAGCGGGCCCCGACCGTGCCGCAACAGCAGCCGGGCTCGGTGCGCTCCAATCATGGCGCCTGGTCGATCATCTGCGACCGACCCGCGGGCGCCTCCTCGGAGCAGTGCGCGTTGATGCAAAACGTCATCGCCGACGATCGGCCGGAAGTCGGGCTTTCCGTCGTCGTCCTCAAGACTGCCGACCGGAAAGCGAAAATCCTCCGCATTCTCGCACCGCTGGGCGTTCTGCTCAAGGACGGGATGGAGCTCTATGTCGACAACAACAATATCGGGCGGGCCTATTTCACCCGCTGCTTCTCCGAAGGCTGCTACGTCGAAGTGGAGATCGACGACGAACTGATGCGCATCCTGCGTGCCGGCAAGAACGCCGTCTTCGCCCTGCGGGAATCCGTGGACCAGGATCGTGTCGGCATTCCCATCGAGCTCACCGGCTTTGCCGCCGGCTACGACGCCCTCCCCTGATCCTTGCTTCGGCTCGCCGCCGGACCTACATCGGTCGAAATGCTCCCGCTCCAGAAGGGAGCAACGGAGTGACCTCATGAACACCGATCTTCTCAGCCTGTTCGATTGCGACGAGGCCAAGCTGCGCCGCAGCCTGTCGAATGCCCTTTCGGGCTCCGACGACGGCGAACTTTTCGTCGAGCATGCACAGGCGGAATCGCTGACCTTCGACAACGGGCGCCTGAAGGGCGGCAGCTTCAATACCGACCAGGGCTTCGGACTTCGCGCCGTCGCCGGCGAGGCCGTCGGCTACGCCCATGCGGGCGAGTTGTCGACCGCCGCGCTGGAACGCGCCGCCGATGCGGTCAGAGCGGTGACGGCGGGTCATTCCGGCTCCTATGCCGCGGCGCCCCAACGCACCAACAAGAAGTACTACGGCGACGAGAACCCGATCGGGCAACCGAGCTTCGAGGAGAAGGTGAAGCTCCTGACCGAGATCGACGCCTATCTGCGGGGCAAGGACCCCAAGGTCCGGCAGGTCACCGCCACCGCCTCGGCCAGTTGGCAGGTGGTCGATATCCTGCGCGCCGACGGACACCGGGTACAGGAC
>JAEWKX010000380.1 GCA_023393575.1 Pseudomonadota bacterium | reverse complement strand
TATCCCTTCTCCTTCCCTGGCGCGGCGGGCATTCCCGCCCGCCGCACCGGGGCGTCTGGGCAGCCATGGCAGAAGGTTGGACCGTATGAACGATATCGTGGAACTGAGTGGCATCCGCAAATCCTTTGGCGGGGTTCGCGCGCTGCAGGGAGTCGATTTTGCGCTCCGTGCGGGTGAGGTGCATGCGCTGCTCGGCGAGAATGGTGCCGGAAAATCCACCCTCATGCGCGTCCTCGGAGGCGAGTATATTCCCAATGCCGGCTCGGTGCTGTTGAATGGTCAGGAGGAGAAGTTCCGCTCTCCCTCCGACGCCATGGCGAAGGGTATCGCCATCATCCACCAGGAGATGGCCCTTGCCACGGATCTCACCGTGGCCGAGAATATCTTCCTTTCCGAAATTCCCGGCATCATTTCGTGGCGCGACCTGCGCGCACGCGCACGCACGCTGATAGACAGCCTCGGTTTTTCGATCAATCCCGCCGCAATCGTCGGTGACCTGTCGGTTGCGCATCAGCAGGTGGTCGAGATTGCCAAGGCGCTTTCCCGAAATGCCCGCGTTATGGTCTTCGACGAGCCCACTGCGGTTCTCTCGGTTCAGGACGCCGAACGCTTGCTCGGCATCATCAGGTCGCTTCGCGAGCGCGGTGTCGGCATCATCTACATCTCCCACCGTCTCGACGAGGTCTTCCGCATCGCTGACCGGATCACCGTCATGAAGGACGGGGCCTCCGTGGCTACCGTCGACCGATCCGAGGTCGAGATCGATGACGTTATCCGCATGATGGTCGGGCGTTCGCTCTCGGCGTTCTTCGGCGAGGATGTCGAACGAAAGCTGGGCGACGAGATGCTCCGCGTGGAAAACCTCTCCGACGGCGATCGCATCCGTGACGTCTCGATGTCGCTCCATGCCGGCGAGATCGTGGGACTGGGTGGCCTTGTCGGTGCCGGCCGTACCGAATTCGTGCGCATGTTCTTCGGGGCCGAACGCGCCCGATCGGGCCGCATCTTCATCCGCGGCAAGGAGACGACTATCCGATCCCCCCGCGACGGCGTTCGGGCCGGTATCGGCCTCGTGCCGGAAAATCGCAAGGAACAGGGTCTGGTCCTGGATTTCTCCATCCGCGCCAACTCGACGATGGCAAGGCTCGCGCCGCTGGTTAATCGCCTGGGATTCATGCGTCGCAAGAAGGAAGCGGAGGTCGTGGACGAACTCGCCCGCAAGCTGCGCATCAAGGCCGGCAGCCTTGCCGATCCGGTGTCCAGCCTGTCAGGCGGCAACCAGCAGAAGGTCGTGCTCGCCAAGTGGTTTCACGCGCATGGCGACATCCTGATCTTTGACGAGCCGACTCGCGGCGTCGATGTTGGCGCCAAGACCGAGATCTATTCGCTGATCCGCGCACTTGCCGCACAGGGCCGTGCAGTGCTCGTGATCTCCTCGGAACATCTTGAACTCTTCGGTCTTTGCGACCGCATCATGGTGATGCGGGAAGGGCAGATCGCGGGCAGACTGACGCCCGAGGACTACACCGAAGAAAAGCTCCTCAAGCTTGCAATGGCAAGCACCGCCGGCCAGGCCGAAGCGGCGATTGCGAACTGATTGGTGACGCTATGACAGATACGACCCGGACTGCTCCTTCATCGATCAACGTCAGCCAGATTCTGCAGCGCTACGGCACGATCGCCATCCTGGTTGCCCTCATCATCGTCGCGACATCCATGTCCGGCGTTTTCCTCACGGAGCGCAACATCCTCAATGTGCTGCGCCAGATCTCCGGCACCAGCCTGATGGCGATCGGCATGCTCTTCGTCATCCTGACCCGCGGCATCGATCTGTCGGTCGGCTCGGTCGCGGCGCTGGGCAGCGTGCTGTCGGCGATCCTGATCCAGCAATACGGCACGGGAGTTTCGGTTGCGGCGACCCTGATCGCCGGTGCGCTGTGCGGTGCGGGTTCCGGATTTCTGGTTGCCTATCTCAAGCTGCCGCCCTTCGTCACGACGCTGGCGATGATGACGGTCGCACGCGGCCTGTCGTTGATCGTATCGGGCGGGCAGCCGATCGTCATGGGAGAGAGCGGTAATGCCGTAAGTGCCTTCGGCGCCGGTTCGATTGGCGGTATCCCCTATCCGGTCCTTCTCATGGTCGCCGTCTTCCTGATTTCGGGAGCGGTGTTGATGTTCACGCGCTATGGCCGCCTGGTGAAGGCGATTGGCTCCAACATGGAAGCGGTGCGGCTGTCGGGGATCCCGGTCGCCGGATATGTCATGTCCGTCTACGTTATCTCGGGCATTCTCGCAGCCGGGGCCGGCATCATCTCGGCGAGCCGTACCGGTGTTGGCTCCGCCAACATCGGCGTGGGTGCCGAACTCGACGCGATCGCAGCTGTCGTCATCGGTGGCGCCAGCCTGATGGGTGGTCGCGGCGGCGCCTTCAATACCTTCATCGGCGTCATCGTGCTCGGCATCATCGCCAACATGATGAACCTTGCCCGGGTCCCCGGTTATCATCAGCAGGTCTTCATGGGTTGCATCATCGTGGGTGCCATGCTCCTCCAATACGCCTCGAACTGGCTGCGCCGCTGACGACCGGCCGGGAGGAGAAAGGGCGGGAGGAAATTTCATATGGACGAACTATTCCTGACCATCGACGTGGGTACAGGCAGCGTGCGTGCCGCCATTGTCGGCCGCAGAGGCAAGGTGGTCGCCATGGCCGCTCGCGAGCACGAGCAGATCGTGCCGCAGTTCGGCTGGTCTGAGCAGCGACCGGATGACTGGTGGAATGGAGTGGCCGCATCCATCCGCGAGGTGCTTGATCGCGTTCCCGACGCCCGCTCCCGTATCGCCATGGTCGCCGCCTGCGGCCAGATGCACGGCACTGTGCTCGTCGACGCCGAGGGGCGTTTGGCGCGCGAGACGGCGCCGCTCTGGAATGACAAGCGCACCATCGCCCATGTCGAGGCCTTCGAGGAGATGCACCGGCCGGAAGGCTATCTCGCCGACAGCGCCAACCCCGCAGCGCCGGCCTGGCCCGGCTTCAAGCTTCAATGGCTGCGCGACGAGGATCCGGAGGCCTGGCGACGCACCGCCGCGGTGCTAATGCCCAAGGACTATGTGAACCTCCGCCTTACCGGCGAAATCGCCATGGATCGTGGAGACGGCGGCGCGAGCTTCCTGATGGATCCGCGCACCGGTGAATGGTCCGAGCGGATGATCGGTCTTTTGGGGCTCGAGCGTGCGAAACTCGCCCCGCTTCGCAACCCCGTCGAGATTCTCGGCAGCGTCACCGCCGAGGCGGCCCGCGAAACCGGACTGCGCGAAGGCACGCCGGTGATCGTCGGCGGCGCGGATTACCCCGTGGCGCTGCTCGGTTCGGGCGTCTGCCGGCCGGGGGTGGGGTCCGAGGTCATGGGGACATCTGCCATCATCACCGCGATCGCCGACAGGCCGCTGCTCGATGCGGCGGTCTGCAACGTTGGCACGGTCGAAGGCAACTGGGGTGCCTTCATGCTGTTGGAATCCGGCGGCGACGCCATGCGTTGGGCGCGGCGGGCCTTCCACGAGAAGCAGGCCTCCTATCAGGAGATCGTCGCCAAGGCGGCCGAGGCGCCGGCCGGTTGCGACCGCCTGTTCTTCATGCCCTATCTCGCGGGCGAGCGCCTGGGCGACCATCGCAACGCGCGCGCCCAGTATTTTGGTATCGGTGCGGCGCACGGGCTGGCCCACATGCATCGCGCCGTGCTGGAAGGGGTAGCCTTCGCCGTCAAGCGCCATATCGACATTCTCAACCGTATTTCGGGAACGCCCCTCACCAGGGTGATCGCCTCGGGAGGAGGCACGAAGACCGAGCTCTGGCTGAAGATCAAGGCCAGCGTCTACGGTATCCCTATTCTGGTTCCGGAGGAGGCCGAATGCGGGATTGTCGGCTGCGCGGCGATGGCGGCAACGGCCTCCGGGCTGTTTTCAAAGGTGGAAGACGCTGCCGACGCCTATGTTCGCTACGGCGCGGAGATCTTGCCGGATCCGGCCTGGAGCGAGGCCTATCGCCCGATGCAGGCCTTCTTTGAAAAACTCTATCGCCACAGCCAATCCCTGTATGACGATCTCGACAGGTTGCCGCAATGATGATCAGGGCAGTTCTTTTCGACATGGATGGCACGCTGGTCGACAGCGAGCGTCTGCATCACGAGACGATGGTTGCCGCGGCTGAAAGTCTGGGCGCCGTGGTTCCTGCGGGCTTTGCCGCCCGAGCCACCGGGATGAGCATCGCGGAGTGCCACGCGCTTCTCGTCGCCAAGACCGGTGCGGCCTTTGCACTCGATGATCTCGTTCGCGAGAAATACAGCCGCTATGTCGCCCGCGCACCGGAGCTCCGGCGCCGCCGGGGTGTGGATGCTGCCCTCGAGGCAATTGCCACGATGGATGCGGCCTATGCGATCGTCTCGAATTCCGATCGGGTGATCGTGGGCGCCAACATGGCGGCGGCCGGCTTCGACGCTGCCGGGCTTACCACCGTCACCCGCAACGATGTGCGGTTCGGCAAACCACGGCCGGAAGGTTATTTCCGCGCCGCCTGGCTGCTCGGCCTTGATCCCTCCGAATGCCTTGTCGTGGAGGATAGTGTCCCGGGGGCGCGCGCCGGCTTGGCCGCCGGCATGGCGGTTGTGGGTTGGCGTGAGCCGCATCGCACCGATATCCGTTTCCCGCCCGGCGTGATCCACGCCGATCCCCACGATCTCGCCTCCACGCTCATGCCGCTGCTGCAGGGCGCCATTTCCATTGCTTCAAGGATTGCCTGACATGTATCTCGACAAGTTCAAGCTCGGCGGTAAGGTCGCCGTCGTCACCGGTGCCGCCCGTGGCATCGGCCTGGCCACCGCCGAGGCGCTTGCGGAAGCAGGCGCAAAGGTCGTGCTTACCGACATGAACCCCGAACTCCTGAGCTCCGCGTCGGAAGAGTTCAAGGCCAAGGGCTATGAGGTGGATAGTGAATTGCTCGACGTGACCGACGTGGAGGCGGTCGAGCGCGTGCGGGATGCGGTGATTTCGCGCCATGGACAGGTCGACATTCTCGTCAACAATGCCGGGATAGCCATCTCCAACCATCCGGCCGAGACCATGTCCGACGCCGTGTGGAACAAGGTGATCGACGTCAACCTCAATGGCGTCTTCTGGTGCTGCCGGGCCTTCGGCAAGGAGATGCTCGAACGCGGCGCAGGCTCGATCGTCAACGTAGGCTCGATGTCCGGCTTCATCGTCAACCGTCCTCAGGAGCAGGCGAACTACAACGCCTCCAAGGCCGCCGTCCACCATCTCACCAGGTCTCTGGCGGCAGAGTGGGGCGCGCGTGGTGTCCGCGTCAATTCGGTGGCACCGACATATATCGACACGGAAATGAACAGATACGTCTATGAAGACGAGGAGATGTACCGCCACTGGGTTGGCGGAACCCCGATGAACCGCCTCGGCCGCACCGACGAGGTGGCCTCCGTCATCCTCTTCCTCGCCAGCGATGCAGCAAGCCTGATGACCGGTTCGATCGTCCTGGCCGATGGAGGTTATGTGTGCTGGTGAATGCAGGTTCAGGCCCCGGGCCCAGGGGCGCTCGCTTTCCGGCGCGCTACATCCAGGGAGCGGGTGCCGTCACACGTCTCGGCGCGGAAGCGGGAAGTTATGGCGACAAGGCGATCGTGCTGCTCGACAACGGCATATTCGATCTCCTGAAACCGGACATCCTGTCCTCGTTCGCCGGCGGCCCGCAGGTCGAGATCGTCAGGCATGGCGGCGAGTGTTCGGAACGGGCGATCGCCGAACTGGTCTCGGCGGCGAAGGCAAGCGGCGCCCAGGTGGGGGGCGGGGCCGGCGGCGGCAAGGCGCTGGATACCGCCAAGGCCGCGGCGCGCGATCTTCGCCTGCCCGTCGTGGTATTCCCGACCATTGCCGCATCGGATGCACCCTGCAGCGCGCTTGCCGTCGTCTACAACGACGACGGCACCGTCGCCTACGACACCTTCCTGCCCTCGAACCCGGATCTCGTGCTGGTCGACACGGCGCTGATCGCCAAGGCTCCGGCCCGCTTTCTCGCAGCCGGCATCGGCGATGCGCTCGCGACCTGGTACGAAGCGGACTCCTGCCGCCGGAGCGGCGCCTTCAATTGCATGAAGATGCCCGGTATGCCGCTCGCATACGAGGTTGCCCGCTTCTGCCGCGACACCATCTTCGAATTCGGTGTGGCGGCCCTCGGCGAATGTGGTTCAGGAATTGCCGGCCCGGCGCTGGAGCGCGTGGTGGAAGCCAATATCCTGCTCTCCGGGATCGGATTTGAATCCGGCGGTGTTGCTGCCGCCCATGCCTTCCATCACGGCCTTTGCGAACTCGATGACGTGCATCATCATCTCCACGGCGAAAAGGTGGCGATCGGGGTACTGGCCGGCCTGAAGCTGCACGGACGCGACGATGAGTTCGAGAAGGTTCGCGCCTTCTGCCGGTCCGTCCGGTTGCCCACCCGGCTGGCGGATATCGGCATTGCTGAAGCGACGCCGGAGAAGCTTGCCATCGTCGCGAGGCGCGCCTGCCGCGTCGGGGAAATCATCCATAACGAGCCCATGACCGTTACCGAAGGCATGGTTGTCGCAGCGCTGGAGGCGTTGCTCTGAGCGGGCAGAAAATCAGGGAGAACGAAATGAAGGACATCGAAGCGTTCCGGCCGCGGTTGCTGGACGGGAAGACTGTGGTCGTATCCGGTGGAACCAGCGGCATCGGTCTCGCCATCGCCAGGGGATTTGGCGAAGCGGGCGCCACCGTGCTGGCCACCGGCAGTTCCGAGAAGCGGCTGGAATCGGCCAGGGCGGCAGCGGGGGCGGAGCTCGGCTTCAGCCGACTCGACGTTCGCGACCATTCCGCCGTCACGGCTTTCTTCGCGGGGCTCGGTCAGCTCGACGTGCTGGTCAACTGTCAGGGTGTCGCGCGTCCGGATGCGGAATGGGAGGAAGAGACCTTCCTCGACGTCAT
Organism: Pseudomonadota bacterium; assembly: GCA_023393575.1. Classification (GTDB taxonomy): domain Bacteria; phylum Pseudomonadota; class Alphaproteobacteria; order Rhizobiales; family Rhizobiaceae; genus Neorhizobium. The sequence continues at coordinate 7 of JAEWKX010000380.1, read as the reverse complement.
GGATATC